>DVKK01000053.1 GCA_018716085.1 Candidatus Ornithoclostridium excrementipullorum
CCCCGCAAACCCGCTCTCTCAAAACTTCCCATTTGGCGCACGCTCTTCACTCTCCGCGCTCTTGTCTTGCCTGTATTTATATATTTTCCCACTTGAATCAAGGCGGGTATTGCCTCCGCGCCGTATCCGTAAATTCTCTTTCTCAAAACGCCCCTCGGCGCACACTCCGCCGACCTTGCAGCACAGTCTTGCGCGCTCATTATACCGCAACGTACGCCCATAGAGGCTCGCTTAACAATACGGCAGCGAGGCTCGCCTCTCCGCCCCCGCAAACCCGCTCTCTCAAAACTTCCCATTTGGCGCACGCTCTTCACTCTCCGCGCTCTTACCGTATTATATATTTATCCATATTAAAATCGCGGAGTGGCACGCGTTCGCTTCATCTCGCAGACCGGATCTCCGCCCTCGGTTCTGTCGTTTCCCTCTGCCGTTTCCTCTTTGCGTCCTTTTGATATCCGACTTGCTTTTATATGTGCGAGATCAATGCCGCAAGAGTATCGCCTTCGGCTCTCGGTTCGATTCGATAGGAGCTTCCGATCGAGTTTCGCTAACCGATACTATGATCAATATATCGCCTGCGCTTCCGCAAGCAAATTCTCCCGACCTCTGCGTATTTGCCCTGCTCGTTCTTTATCTTACGGACGAGCATACCTATGCGGGCACTTGCCTTTTTACGGAGCACAATGTATAATATTGAAAAAACGGAGTGTGTGCGTATGAAAAAACTTTTGAAAGAATTCAAAGCGTTCATCAACAAAGGCAGCGTTATGGATCTCGCCGTAGGTATGATCATCGGCTCCGCCTTCACGGCGATCGTGACAGCCCTCGTGCAGAATATCCTTACCCCGCTTATCAACTGGATCCCCGGGTCGTCCGAAACGGGCGCCCTGCAGACCGTCCTGCGCGAAGCGGTCACCGACGACGCGGGCAACGTCGTCACCGAAGCCCTTATCCTCGACTGGGGCGCCGTGATCAGCGCGATCGTTACTTTTTTATGTACCGCGATCGTCCTTTTCCTGATAGTGAAAGCGTTTAATAAGATTAAGGAATCGGGAGAGAAAGTAAAAGAAGCCGCGGCAAAGAAAATCAACTCCGAGAATGCGGAGCAACCGACGGAACAGGTCGAGGCGGCAGCCGCACCCGCTCCCGCACCCGAGCCCTCTCAGACAGAGATCCTGCTCAAAGAGATACTCGAAGTGCTCAAAACAAAAGAAAACGACTCGGAATCGAAATGACTTGCGCATAAAAACGGCCGCCGCGAACGATCGCGGCGGCTGTTTTTCGATTCGTATATTTTACCGATCCGATCTGCCGCCGGTCGCGGCACGAAAACGGCGCAGGACCTCTTTTGCGATATCTTCGTTTTCCTCTTCGATAAATCTGTCGATATCTCCGTCTTCGTCGCACGATACCCTTGTGACAAGCTCTTCGCCGCTCGTGCGTCGGAATACGAAATAAAGCACGTCTGCCCCGTCGTCGTTTTGCAGGGGTACGGCAAACACGCACCGTATCGTTTCGGAATCGGGGTCTTCGGGATCGGACGCTATCAGAGGATCGTTCCCGCTGCACTGTTCCAAAGCCACCCAAAGCGTATCTGCGGAATAATCGTAATTCTCGATATATCCGTCGTCGGCAAGATCTTCGTCGAAGTCTTCCTCTTCGTCGGGGCCGTCCTGCTCCCTGAGTCGGGACAACACCTCTTCCAATTCCGCCTCGGCTTCGTCCGCGGCACCGTCTGCGGAAAGCTCGTCGGACGCGTCTTCGACGCCCAATATTTCGTCCAGCTTGCGTTCGAAATCCTTATCCTTCATCTGTCTTCACACCTCTGCGCTCCGAGCGTATCCTCACAGACCATGAACATGAGCGTTTCGTTGTAATTCACCTTGCCTACCTCTGCCAAGACGTAAAGATTTCCGTCGCTGTCGGCAGTAATGCAGGAATAACCCGCCGCGCCTCCGTAGAGCAGCCTGGTGCGCCACGTTCTGCCGCAGTCGCCGCTCAGTCCGAGCGTGAGATCGACGCGCGTATGGAACGAATCGGGATAGGTCATCGCCAGTTCGTCGCCCTTCGCCGCCAACGACGCCATGCAGATCGGCGTGCGCAGAGGGGTCTTACATTCTTTATCGTGCCACGTCTGTCCTCCGTCGGACGAATAGGACAGCTTCTGGTACTGCTCGGGATGCGGCATCGTACATCCCGCTCCGTCGCGCACCACCATGACAAGTTCTCCGCCGGACAGCTCCGCCGCCTCGCATTCGTTCCCGCTTCCGGCGGGCTCGCCCCTTTTCCAGCTTGCGCCTCCGTCGTCGCTGTACACGGCGTAGGAATTACCTCCGTTGGACGCCGGTATCACGATCCTGCCCGTATGTTCGCCCTGAGATATTTGCACGCCTTTGCCGGGACCTACCATCAGAGTGTGTTTGCGCACCCCGTCGGAACCGCCCTTCGCCCCTTCCTCTTTGGGCAGACTTATGTTGCGCGCCTCGCCCCACTCGAACGTAAGATCCGGCAGCAGTTTTCCTTCGAGGAAATATGTATCGTAATCGAAATTGTTGCGTTTGCTCGCGCTCATCATCGCGACGGCGAGCAATCCGCTGTTACGGTCGAGCACCATCGTCGGATTGCCGTATTTGCCGACCTCTTCGCCGTAACTGAACATTACGGCAAGCGGGGTCCAGGTATCGCCGCCGTCGGCGGAAATCTTTCCCAGCATATCGACGACCCCCGTATCGTGAGAGCTGTTCTTTCTGCCCTCGGCAAAAGCCACGAGTACGTCGCGGTCGAATTCGTATCCCCATTTTTCGTTGAGTACGCGCCTGTCGAGAGCGCACAGCGACGGGATACGGAAAGTGGAATATCCGCCCTCTCCGTTGCGGAACAGATTGATCGGCTGCCCTTTAACGCCCGAAAACGCGCCCATGGGCTGATTCTTCGCCCACACGACGCCCATACCCGCCGTAGCGAGAAATCCGACGCAATAGCCGATAGCGGCGCCGTAAGCGCCGTTGATCACCGCAACGAGCGCCGCGATATCGGAAACGGCGGCGCCCGCGATAAGGATTATCACCGTGACGGTATCCAGAGCGAGCGGTTGGAAGAAATCTATCACGAGGCATTTGAGAACCATCGCCGCAAGTACGGCTACGGACGCCGCGAGCGCAATGACCGACACGGCAATCAAGGCTTTTTCCGCGCCGCTGCCGGCAGCCGCGGTCACCGCTCCGAGCAACTGTCCGAGAGGATATACCGCAAGCCCGATCGACAGCAGAAGCGTTACGGCGCGCTTGTCGAACAGTCCGTCGTTGAGCGAAACGAAGCGCACGACGCCGACTACCGTGGCGGCAAGCGCGAGCGTCTGTATCGCCGAAGCCGCCGCATTGCCGTCGAAGCCTCCGTCACAGAGAGCCGCGATAAGTACGTACGCGACGAATATCGCTGCGCCTATATAGGTCATGCCGTTTTTGAAAATCGTTTTGAGTTCCGTCCTCATAAACATCTCCCCGAGTCTTGATATTTTTTATTATGCGGCATATACCTCCGCCTTGTCAAGAACACGGAGAAAAAAGACGCGCGTAAAACGCGCGCCGTATATTCCGAAAACCGACCCCGCTTCTCGGCGACGTCGACGGCGTACACACGTCCGTCGATTTCGCCGCCCGCTTCGCAGGATCATTCCTTTTTTACGGTTTTTTGCAATACATATCGCCTGTTTTGCTGCAACCGAACGTCGTCGGGCGCATATTCGAGAGCTTTGTCGACCGCCTCTGCCGCCCCTTCGATATCTCCGAGATAGTACAGCGCGACCGACAGTATATCGTACGGCAGCGCTCCCCACGCCTCGGGCGTATTGATATACGACAGCGATCTTTCCTTTATGCCGAGAGCGCGCCGCGCATAGTGGGCGGCTCCGTACCAATCCCCGTTGTCAAGGCAATACTGCGCGGCGTCCAGCCACGGTTCGCGCAGCCCGGGCGCTTCCGCAACGGCGCGCAAAAGCCATTCCTCCGCTTCTTTGCGCCTTCCCGTGGCAAGCAGACACGCCGCAATATACCGCATAGACGCGGCTCTCTCGTCGCGCCACAGCGCGGACGGCAGAGAGAGATGCCTTTTCAGAGTGGCGATCGCTTCTTCATATCTGCCGTAATACATATACTCGCGTCCGAGATAGTGTACGTTCCTGTCGTCGTCCGGACTCTCTTTAACGGACAGTTCGAGCAGCGGCAGATAGTTCGATCTCGACTTCGCGGGATCCGGATAATGATAGAGCGTTACTCCTTCCGCCATTGCGGACCGCACGGGTCTATCCGAGACCACGACTTCGTGCACAGGGTGTTTCCAGCTGAATCCGTGCCGCGCGTGCGCCTTGGATATCCAGAAAATATGCCCCTCCTCTCCGGATGGCGTGAAACTCCACACATAACGGTACCTCAGAGCCGACACTCCGGGAGTGAAAGCCTTCTCGAAAGCCTTTCTCCAACCGGGAGAAAAGACCTCGTCCAGATCGGTGCATACGCACAGATCGGCGTTCTGAGGCACGAGCTCGAGCGAACGGTTGCGGGCCTTGTCGAAGCGGAACGGCTTTATCTCCGCTTTCTCCACGATCGCGCCGAGAGAACGCAGTGTCTCCGCGGTCCCGTCCTCCGATCCCGTGTCCAGCACGTATATCCCGTCCGCCTCGCTCATCGATTTTACCCACCTCTCGGCAAAAGCCGCCTCGTTTTTTGCGATAGCGTAGACGTAAACTTTCATACTCCATCGTATGAAAAGCTTCGCCCTCGCGTTCCGTTTTTCGGCGGGGCGTTATTTCAGACTTATCAGAGTCCCCGCGGGATAGTTGATCGTTATCTCGAACCTGTCTTCGGAAAAGAACTTCGACGCCTTGTTCACTCCGTACGTCTTGTAATCGAAATTGGGATACGCCTGATATATCTTCTGCATCACGGAAGCGAGAACGCAGGGCTTGCCCGCCTCCTCTATTATCCTTTCGGCGAAACTCTCTATCTCCTCTTTTGAGGCGGGTTTCTTTTCGCCTACCGTCTTTGCGGAACTCTTTTTCGACGGCTGACGGTCGGAGCCCTTTTTCTTCTTCTGCTCCTTCTCCTCCTGCTTTCCGTCTTCGTCAAGCATGAAAAACCTGTCGCAAGCGTGCACGAACGATTCGGGGGTCTTCTTCTCACCCGCGCCGATCACGTAGATATTGGACTCTTTGAGCCTTTTCGCCAGTCCGGTAAAATCGCTGTCGCTGGTCATCAGACATATCGCGTCCACGTTCCCGCTGTACAGAATATCCATCGCGTCGATTATCATCTTCGAATCGGTGACGTTTTTGCCCGCCGTATACGAATATTGCTGAACGGGCGTCAGAGAGAAATCGTTGACTATATCGCGCCAGCCTGACGCGCTCTTTTTGGTAAAGTCGCCGTACATCCTCTTGTAAGACACTCTGCCCAGAACGATCAGATCCTTTTCCAGTTTCTCCATATATTTGGCAGAAACGTTTTCCGTATCTATCAGCAGCGCTATGTTATAATTTTCGTTTTCCATATGTCCTCCTCCGAGCGCGGCGCGCCGGCTTTTATTCCTTTGCCCCGAAAGGCGCGTTCACCACGTTGCGGGGGTTTCCGTCGAGATAGGCGCGTAGGTTGTCGGCAGCCGCCGCGATCAGTCTTTTCCTCGCCTCGCGGCTTGCCCACGCTATATGCGGCGTGACCGTACAGTGCGGGGCGCCGAACAGAGGCGAGCCGTCCGAAGGCGGTTCGTGCGCCGCCACGTCGGCAAGATACGCCGCGAGTTTGCCCGAGCGCAGCGCCTCGGCGATCGCTTCCTCGTCCGCAAGTCCTCCGCGCGCGGTGTTGATAAGAATCGCGCCGTCTTTCATCGCCGCTATGAAATCTCCGTTCACCATTCGGGCATTGCCGGCGTTGAGATCGCAATGCAGGCTCACCACGTCGGACTCGCGCAAAAGCTCGCCCAATCCCGCCCTTCGCACGAACGGCTGCGTTTCGCCCCCGTCGCTGCGTCTGTACGCAACGACCTCCATGCCCAGCGAATGCGCTATGGCGGCGACCGCGCGTCCTATCTCGCCGTATCCCACTATGCCCATAGTCCTGCCGCACAGCTCGATCGGAGCTTCCAGCCAATAGCAGAAGTTGGAACACTTGCTCCAATCTCCCCGCCTTACGCTCTCGTCGTGCGCGGCGATCCTGTTCGCGAACGAGAGCAGCAACGCGAAAGTATGCTGCGCGACGCTCATCGTGGAATACGACGGAACGTTGCACACCGCTATCCCGCGGCGGTCGGCGGCTTCAAGATCGACCACGTTGTATCCCGTGGACAAAAGTCCTATATAACGGAGCTTAGGCAGCGCGTCTATCGCGCTTCCGTCTATCTCGACCTTGTTGTCTATCAGAACTTCGGCGTCTTTCGCCCTTTCAAGGATCTTTTCCCGCGGCGTATGCGGATATACCGTCACTTCGCCCAGTCTTTCGAAGCTCTCCCAGCCGAGATCGCCGGGATTGGCGCAGTCGCCGTCCAATATAACTATCTTCATACCGTCCTCCGCGGCGCCGCTTTCCGCAGCCGCGCACGCCGTCGTTTAGATTATAACATCATACCGCCGAAAAGTCATCTTTACCCGTACGACAAACTTACGAAACAACAAACCCCCGCCCGCTCTCCCGCGAAAGAAATCCGTCGATAATTGTCGAATAGGGGCGCATCGGGCAAATCCTTGTCGCAACTATTGACGATAAATGCACTTTGTGGTAGATTTATGAAAAAAGAAGGAGAGAAG
>DVKK01000054.1 GCA_018716085.1 Candidatus Ornithoclostridium excrementipullorum
ACCATTCTGGGCAGCAACTTCCCCGCGGTCCGGGAAGAGGCGATCAAGCTGATCAAAGAGTGCGGCCCCGTGACCGGTCTTTTCCACGAAGCGGAACTCCTTATCGCCAAAGAGATAAACAAGCATATGCCCAACGTCGAGAAGTTCAGGATGCTCGGCAGCGGCACCGAATCCGTCATGGCGGCGATCCGTATCGCGAGATGCGCCACCAAGAAGAAGAGGATCATCAAGATCGGCGGCGCGTATCACGGCTGGTCCGACCAGATGGTTTACGGACTCAAGGTGCCCGGCACCAGACAGTTCCTCGAATCGTTCGGTATCCCCAACAACATCTTCTCGGTCGTTGACGAGGTCAGACCCAACGATCCCAATATGCTCGAAGATTACCTCAAGCTCAACAAGCTGCGCGGAGGCACCGCCGCGGTCATCGTCGAGCCCGTCGGTCCCGAATCGGGCACCAGACCCGTCGATTGGGATTACAACGCGAAAGTCAGAGAGCTGTGCGACAAATACGGCTGCATCTTCATCTTCGACGAAGTCGTCACCGGTTTCAGAGTCGGTCTCGGCGGTGCGCAGGGGCTGTTCGGAGTCAAACCCGACCTCACCATCTTCGGTAAGATCGTCGCGGGCGGTTATCCTGCCGCAGGCGGCGTAGGCGGAAGGAGAGATCTCGTCGATCTTATGGCGGCGGGCGTTGCCGGCGGCGCGAAAAAGGCGTATGTCGGCGGTACGCTTGCGGCGAATCCGCTCTCCGCTATGGCGGGCTACGTCGCGATCAAGGAGATCGCCAAGAACGACGCCTGCGTCAAGGCAGGCAGAGCCGGCGACAGACTCACCGACGGTCTTGTCAAACTTATAGCGAAGTACGAACTGCCTTACGTCGCGTACAACCAGGGCTCTATCGTCCACCTCGAGTGCACCGGCGCAATGAGCTACGACTTCTCGTCGATGAACATACTCAAGCTGCTCAGCGTGCTCAAGATGAAGGATATGATCATGGTCAGAAAAGAGGCGATGGAACACATGGGCGCCGCCTATATGTCCCACGGCATCGTAACTTTGGCGGGCAGCAGACTTTACACTTCGATGGCGGACACCGACGAAGTCATCGACGACGCTCTCAACAGATTCGACCAGGTATTCGCTCTCGTCAAAGAGCGCACCGAGCCGATGGAGAAGCAGGTCGAGGAATACAGAGCCGCGAAAGCCGCCAAGAAGGCAGCAGCTCTCGCCGCGCAGAAGAAGTAATTTCCGCAAAGGAGCGGGTTGCCCGTACGTTTTCCGCGTACGAGCAACCCTTTTTTGAATTTTAGCGGCTCTGCCGCAGGTATAAGAGGTAATTATGGGAAGATACATAATCGCGCACGATATGGGCACGAGTTCCGATAAGGCGGTGCTCGTCGATTTCGACGGCAGGATCATCGCCACCAACACCGCTCCCTATCCGACTTACTATCCCAGCCCGAGCTTCGTGGAGCAGAATCCCGACGAATACTGGCAGGCGGTATGCGCTTCCACCAGAGCCATCGTCGAAAACACAAAGATCGATCCCGAGGACGTCAAGGGTATCGTTTTCTCCACGCAGGCGATGGGCATCATTCCGATCGACCAGTGGGGCAACGTATTGCACAACAACATCACGTGGGTCGACGGCAGAGCGGAGAAACAGGCGCGTTCGATAATGCGCAAGCTGGGAGGCAAGCGGTTGTTCACGCTCGTTGCGGGTACGCCGATAATGGGCAAGGACGTCGTAGCGAAGCTCATCTGGCTCAAAGAAGAGCGCCCCGATGTCTACAACAGCACCAAGTATTTTCTCGACGTCAACGGTTTTCTGAAATTCAAGTGTACGGGCGAGATGGTCGCCGAGTACAGCGGCGCTTCCAGCTACGGGCTCGATCTTAAAAAGAAACAGTGGATGTCCGTGCTTTCTCTCACCGGACTGGATATGAAAAAACTGCCGCCGCTCGTCAAGAGTACGGATATGATAGGATCCGGACTTACGGCGAAAGCCGCGGAAGAGCTGGGGCTCAAAGAAGGGACTCCGGTATTCGGGGGCTGCGACGACACGCAGAGCGCGTGTATCGGTTCGGGCATGAACAGCGACGGAGATATCCATATCTATCTGGGCACTTCCGCATGGGTAGGCGCGGCATCGAGGAACAAGACACAGTTCAAGCACGGCGCGTCCGCGATCCAGAGCGCCGATATCGACATGAATCTGATCGTCGGCATCACCGAGGCTGCGGGCAGCAATATCCAATGGCTTATCGAACAGTTCTTCCGTCAGGAGCAAAAGGAATTGGGCGAAGGCATATACGCCTATATGGACAAGGTCATAGAAACGATACCTCCCGGGTCCGATCATCTTCTTTGCACTCCGTGGATGCTCGGCGAGAGATGTCCCGTTTCGTCCACGACGACAAGGGCCACACTGTTCAACATCGGACCCGAGCACACGCGCGAACATCTCATGAGGGCGGTCTATGAAGGTATAGGATACAATCTGCGCTGGATACTCGAAAACTTCGAGAAGGATTACGGCTTCCACTGCCGTCAGTTCAGGATAATAGGCGGCGGCGCGCTCGACGACGCATGGATGCAGATAATCGCCGATATCACGGGAGCCGAATTCGCGATAGTCGACAATCCTCGCAACGCGGGCGCTTTGGGCGCGGCGATCATCGCGCTCATAGGACTGGGCGAACTCGAAAGTTTCGAAAGCGCGAAGCAGTTCGTCAAAGAGAGCAAGACTTACCGTCCCAATCAGGCGAACGCGTATATCTACGACGAAATGTTCGCGACTTACAAGAGGCTGTTCAAGAGCCTGAAAAAAACGTATTACAGAGCCAACGCATTGAGGTTCGGAGGAGGAGAAGATGATTGACGCAAAGACTACGGCGGCTATACGCGATTACGCTGCGAGAGCGGTCGAAGAGAAACTGTACGGCAGCGGCGACGTGATCGCGATGCGCACGAAAAACGGTTTCGTGGTCAACGACGGCTGCGCACTCTCCGAGATAGACGATTCGCGTCTTATCGAGGTCGCGGCGGGCGATACCCGTCCCGAATACGCTCTGCTCACCGCGCTTTTCGCGGCGAGGGAGGATATCAACGCCGTAATGATAACTCATCCCGCGTACGTGTGCGCGGCGGCGAGGGCAAAGGTCACGATCCCCGCGGTCGTGGACGATATGGCTCAGATAGTGGGCGTAAACTGCAAGACGAGCAGGAGCGATTCGGTGTCCGACGTTCTGGCGGCGATGAAGGGCAGGAATTCCTGTCTGATAGCCGGCGGCGGCGCGCTGACCACCGGAAGAACTCTGGACGAGGCTTACACCTGCGCGCTCGTACTCGACAAGGCGGCGCACGTTTACATTTGCGGATCGGCGATAGGCGGATGCAGGATCATCAACACGCTCGAAGCCAAACTGATGCGTTTCGTGTACAAGAAGAAGTACAGCAAAACCAATCAAAAGAACATATCCGAAAGGGAGGGCGACTGATATGGCATGGAGACCCGAAGAAGAGGCGCGTCTGCGCCAGGTTATCAAAGACAGCGGAGTCGCTCTGCTCAAAGAAAACCTCGTGCAGGGCACGTGGGGCAACACGGCGGTCAGACTGGACGAGGATCATATGCTGGTCACTCCGACGGGACTTGACTATATAGCGTTGCAGCCCGAAGATATGCCGATCGTAAAAATAAGCGATCCGTCCGTATGGGAGAAGGGCAAGAAGCCTACCAGCGAACGTAAGATACACGCCGCCATCATGGCGGACAGACCCGAGATAAACGCGACGATACACTCGCATCCGGTATGGTGTTCGGTACTCGCCTCCGCGAGGATCGAACTGCCGGTAATGAGCGACGAAATGCGCAGACTGGTCGGCGGCAGCGCGCGGGTGGGCGCATACGGATTGCCCGGTACCAAGAAGCTCAAAAACGGCACCGTTGCCGCGATGAAAGGCAGGAACGCCTGTTTTATGGCGAACCACGGCGTATTCTGCGCGGGCAAAGATATGGACGAAGCGTTCGAGATCATACGCGTCATGGAAAAGAGCTGTAAGCAGTACATAGAACAAAAGACGCTCGAAGCGACGGGTCAGAGCACTTACAGCGACGAATTGCTGTTTGACTATTTCAAGTCGAAATATGGCGCCTGACGCGGATTTCGCGCCTAAATACCGCGGCGTGATGACGCCCGAGGAGGCGAGGGAGCTCAACCCCCTCGTCTTGGCATATATCGGGGACGGAGTTCAGATGCTGTATCTCCGCGCCCGCTATGCCGCGTCGTCGCACGCCAAGGCAGGGAAACTGCACGTGCTCGTTTCCGCAAAGGCGAGGGCGACGGCACAGGCAAAGGCGGCGGACGCGCTGGCGGACATTCTGACCCCGGAAGAGGCGGAAGTTTTCAGACGGGGCAGGAACAGCCATTCGGGCAGTTCGGCGAAAAACGCGTCGATCGTCGAATACCGCAAGGCGAGCGGACTGGAAGCCGTGTTCGGATACCTGTATCTCACGGGGGCGGACGCAAGGCTGGAGGAGCTGTTGCGTCTGTCCGCGGAGGAAGATCGGTCCGCGACATAGTTTTTTGTTGCTATTTTCGCGCCGTTGTTATATTATAGATTACAACGATATATACGGACGAAGCCGCCGCGAGAGCGGCGCAGGAGGATAAGATGCCGCAGGTCAGACCCAAAGTCGTTTTACTCGATTATACACCCGATCCGGAGCAGGTGATAGCTCTTGCCGCAAAGCTGTGTTACAGCGACGCGGACATAGATACTCTCAAAAAGGGCGTCGAAAGCAAAGACGTATCCAAGTTTTTGCAAAGACTCATGTCCATGGGGCATCATTCGCCCATCGAGCACGCGTCGTTCACGTTCGGTATCGAAGGCGTTTCGCGCGCGCTGCTCGCGCAGATAACGCGCCACAGGATAGCCAGTTTCAGCGTGAAGTCCCAAAGATACGTGTCTGCGGGAGGAGCCGAGACGTTCAATTACGTGATACCTCCGGCGATCGAGGCTTTGGGAGAAGAATACGCGGACAAATTCCGCGCGCAGATGGACGAGATACAGAAGTGGTACAACGAGTGGCAGACGCTGCTCGGAGGGGCGTGCGAAAAGTCCAACGAGGACGCCCGCTTCGTCCTTCCCAACGCTTCCGAGACCAAGATGATCGTCACGATGAACGCGCGCGAACTTATACACTTTTTCCGTCTGAGATGCTGCAACCGCGCGCAGTGGGAGATCCGCGAGGTGGCGTGGCAGATGCTCGCTCTGGTCAGCGAGGTCGCGCCGATGCTGTTTGCCGGCGCGGGACCCGCGTGCGTAACCGGTCCTTGCTCCGAGGGCAAGATGTCCTGCGGCAGACCGGAAGAAGTGAGAGCGAGAAGAAAGGAACTGAAATGATAATCGCAGGCAGGAACGCCGTCAAAGAAGCTCTGTCGGGCGGAGCGAAACTCGAAACTCTCTACGTGGCGAAAGGCGCGCACGATACCGGAAAATTGGTCGCGCTCGCCAAGGAAAACGGCGTGGAGATACGTTTCGAAGACAGGAACGTCCTCGATAAACTCGCGGGCGACGTCAAGCATCAGGGCGTCGCGGCGAAGACGTCGGAGTACGTCTACGCGGATCTCGACGATCTCGTTTCGATAGGCGCCGCCGAAGGAGCCGCGCCGTTTCTGCTGTTGCTGGACGGGATCGAGGATCCGCACAATCTCGGCAGCATACTGCGCGTGGCGGAGTGCGCGGGAGTCGACGGAGTTGTGATCCCCATGCGCAGGAGCGCGAGCGTGAACGCCACCGTGATCAAGGTGTCGGCAGGCGCGGCTCTGCACGTAAAAGTCGCGCGCGTGGGAAATATAAACGACGCCGTGCGCAAGTTGAAAGACGCGTTTTTCAACGTGTACTGCGCCGATATGGACGGTCAGCCCATGTATTCGGCGGATATGCGCGGGGCTACGGCGCTCGTCATCGGAGGAGAGGGCGGCGGAGTAGGCGCCCTCACGGCGAAGCTGTGCGACAAAAAGCTGTCGATCCCCCAATTCGGGAAAGTGAATTCGCTCAACGCGTCGGTAGCGTGCGGCATAGTTTGTTACGAAGCCGTCAGACAGAGGGGAGGCGCGCTTTGACGGACGCGGAACTGCTCGCGCTTGCCGCCGAGGGCAGGGAGAGCGCGGTCGAGGAACTTCTTACGCGCTATAAAAGCATGGTCACGGCGCTTGCGCGCCGTTATTTTCTCGTCGGCGGCGACGCGGAGGATCTCGTGCAGGAAGGCATGATCGCTCTGTACCGCGCGATAGGCACGTACGATCCCTTGCACGGCGGATTCGCCGCGTATGCGGGCAGTTGCGTGAAGAACCGTATGCTCGACGCGATAAAGTCCGCCAACCGCGACAAACACAGACCTCTCAACGATTACGTGCCTTTTCCGGAGGAAGACGAGCTTCCGTCTTTCGGGGACAGCCCCGAAGAGATCGCGATAGCGCGCGAGGGAAACCGCGATTTCGCCAAGAGATTGGACGAAGCTCTCACCGACGGCGAGAAGACTTTGCTCGGGGCGTATCTTGCGGGAAGATCGTATAAAGAGATGGCGGCTTCGATGTCTCTCACGGTCAAGCAGGTCGATTCGTCTTTGCAGAAACTGAAAAAGAAAATATTGAAACTGACGTCGCGGTGAGCGACGTCGTAGGCGCGGCGATCCGCGCTTTTTTGTTTTAATTGGTTTTGATGTGAAAACGGCGCCCGATCGCGCCGACGGCCGCTTCCCGACCTCAGGACGGGAAAGCCGCGAGCAGTGCGTCGTATGTGCCGCGGTCTATCGCGAGGACCGAACCGTGCCGCGGCGAGAAGTCGAGAGAGTAGTCCGAACTTTTCAACCGTTTGAAGTCCGTAAGATCCGTGCTCTGCTGCATCACGAATTTGTGTTTGCCGTACATATCCATCATCATGACGTACGTGTCCGTTCCCTCCAACCGATAGACGAAACTTCCCTCCACGTCGGACAAAAATGAGCTTACGCACGGATCGTCGGGTTCGGTATACGGACCTGCGGGAGAGGACGCGGTCGCATAATATATCGTACAATCCTTTTCGTCCTTGTAATAGAGGTAATACACGCCGTCTTTTTCTACGATATCTCCGTCTATCGCGTCGTTCCCGTTGCTCGGGGCGAACAGTATCCGCGGCTCAGACGACAGGGAAACGAAATCGTCCGTATAGGCGTACCAAAGCACGGTGTCGGTCCAACCGGTATCGGGATCGTTCCTGCAATTCGCCCAATATATCATATATTTGCCCGCCGACGGATCCCATATCGCCTGCGGAGCCCATGCGCGGACCGTATGAGGCAGACCGTAGTCGTTCATGTCTATCAGTACGGGATCGCTCCAATGTATCAGATCGGACGATTCCCACGATATCAGGCAGTGATTGGACGCCCAGCCGTCCTCGCTTTTCAGGTCGGTCGCAAGGATCCTGTAAGTCCCGTCGCGGTCGCGGAACAGATACGGATCGCGCACGCTGCCCGTACCGGTTTCCGATATCAGGACCGGAGATCCTCCGTTCAGGGGAGAGTAATCGTATCCGTTTTCGCTCACGGCGAAAAACAGACGCTCCTCTTGCGGTTCGTTGCCCGTAAAATAGCACATCAAATACAGTCCGTCGTTTTCGACCGGCTCTGCGTAATCGATTACCCCCGCCGCATAGAGCGCGCTCGGTACCGCAACGGCTGCGATAACTATCAATACCGTCGCCGCGATCGCCGCGGCTTTTTTCGTTTTCGTCATGACATCATACCGCCGTATATGCGCGCACGTAGTCGATCACGAAGTCGTAGCTCTTCGTCTTGTCGTTTGCGTTCGGATCGCCGCACCAGAAAGCGGAGCCGTCGGGATTTTTCCCCGGGACGGGGAGCCCGTTTTCGTTATAGCCTCCCACTTCGACGGTCACGAGCAGGTATTCGGGAACTTCGGATACGCCGAGGACCTCGCCGTTCACGACGTGCGACGTGCGCCAGGTCTCTTTGCCGTCTATGTAAAACACGTATTCGTCCTCGGTCCACAATACGCCGTAAGTGTGGAATTCGGAATACATATTCCTGACGTAATTGGAGGGTGAGCGTTCGGTCTTGGTATTGGCATAGCCGTCCGCGTGCAGTACGTGCAGTACGGTGTCGCGGTTCAGAAGCCGGTTGTAATAGGGGGATTCCATGACGTCGATCTCGATGCCGTCCGCGCCTCCCGGAATTTCGTCCTCCTCAGCGCCCATGGCGGGAGAGTCGGGCATCATCCAGAACGCCGACCATATGCCTTCGCAGGGAGGAGCGATGCAGCGTATCTCGAAATAGCCGTATGTAGCCTCGAAGCCTTCGTAATCTTCGCGGTCTTTGATCGGGGCTTCGCTTTTTACGCTGTCGGCGACGCTGGTCTCGAGCCATGAGGTATACCAACCTTCGCCGTATTGTCCGTTTTTGTAAAGGGTACGGATGGTCAGAGTACCGTCTTTTACTATGATCGTGTCGGCGCTGTCTTCGTAATAGCCTGCGCGGCGCAGAGCTCCGTCTTCGCCGGCGCCGGCGGTGTAACCGACCCGCCATTTGGTATAGTCGACGGAATCGCCGTCGAAATCGTCTTCGAATGCCAGTTCGAAGCCGTACTCGGACTCGAGCATTTTTTCGAATTCCGTCTTGGATCTGCATCCCGCGAACGTGACGGACAACAAAGCGATCATTGCGATCAGCAGGGTGAAAGATATCGTTTTTCTCATAATCGCCTCCGTTCCGATTATACATTACGCGCGTCGAATATGTCAATACCGAAGGGAAGGAGAGGTTTGAGCGGGGAGGAATATTTTTACTCCGTTTTTACAAAGAGTTGTTGAAAATCGTCGTATTATGAGTTAAAATAAAAGTGCGGAGCGATCCGAAATACGATATGAGAGGTTTTTTATGGCAGCGAAAGGACAGTTTGTGTACTATCAGACGGCAAAGGGGTATTGGAATTACCGTCTCAAAGCGTCCAACGACGCCACGATAGCAGTCAGCGGCGGCACGGGGTACAAGGATCTCCGTTCGCTCAAAGCGGGCATCGAGAGCGTGAGAAAAAACTCCGGAGCAAAGGTGGAAGATCAGACCTTGAAGTCCTACGAACCGCTCAAAAATCCCAAGTTCGAGATATACCTCGACAAGGCGGGCAAATACCGTTTCCGTCTTAAAGCCAGCAACGGCGAACTCATCTGTACAAGCGAGGACGGATACGCTTCCAAGGACAGCTGCAAGAAGGGGATCGCTTCTCTTGCGAAATGGGCTGCGGAAGCGGAAGTGGTCCCCGAGGAGTGACCTTATAGGGCAAATACGGCGGCGGCGAAAGCCGTCGTTTTTTTGTAACGATAACGCGTTTTAACATACACGGGTACGAAAAATATGATATGACGATCCGCTCGTACCGTCGGCAGGCTTTATGCGGTAACGGCGAAAATCGTTGTCAGACGGCGCGCTTTACTTTATAATGATTGTATCCGTTAAGGATACGGAGGTGTTATGAAAAAACTTGCTACGGTTTTGGCGGCGATCTTTTTGGTCACGATATTGACAGCCGCTTTCGCAGGCTGTTCTCCCGATCACACTCCGGGCGAGATCGCCGACAATTACACCGATCTTGCCGCGGAAGGCGAGTTTTCCGTTTCGTCGGGGGACGAGGGGGAGAGCGCCGTCTTCGAATTCGGCAAAGAGATAACATTCAACACGCTGATACTCCGCGAGAACGGCAGCAAGATACTGCAATTCGACTTGTATGCGGATGACGACACGGAGCCGTTTTACCGCAGCGATCTGATAGAGGAATTCAGGGCGTGTTCGTTCGAACCCGTCACCGCGTCCTCCGTAAGGATCAAAGTGAACGAAAGCGGCGGAGGTTGGTCGTTGGGACAGCTCGAAGCGTATTATATCGACAAGCAGGCTGACGAAGATTTCCGTATCATGGGATATGTGACCGTCGATTCGTTGTGCAGCGACGTGATCGACGAAGAATATGCCGAAGTGATGAGTTGCGTCACGCAATTCAATGTGATCAGCGGCATATATCTTGACGGCAACGGCGGAATAAATTATAAAGATAAGGACTCTCGGAGCGGCGACGGCGAAGCGGATTTCGCGTATGCTCTCGACAAGGTGAGAAGTATGGCTCCCGAGGCGGAGATCGTAGTGACTATCCTCGGTAACGACAATTTCGTGAACGACGGATATACGGAAACCATTCCTCGGCACAACGCCGCCATGGGGACGAATTCGCAGACCTTTATAGACAACATTCTCGAATTTATCGACAGATGGGATATCGACGGCGTATCTTTCGATTACGAATATCCCAGTTCCGGCAGCGATTTCAGGACGTACGGCGAATTTGTTCTGGATCTTCGCGACGCTCTGGACGAGAAGTATCCGCAGGGTAAGCTTTTGACGGCGGCGATCGCAGACTGGAATATGGGTTCGGGGCTGTTTACGGCGGAATACATGGCGGCGCTCGATCAGATCGAGGTGATGGCTTACGATCTGTTCGATACCAACGGTTACCATTCCACATTCTACAGGGCGTGTTATCAGATAATAGAAAATTGCAGAGAAAGAGGCGCCGATCTGTCCAAGGTGCATTTGGGCGTTCCGTTCTACTCCCGTCCCGTCAACGGCGACGAGTTCTGGGGCAACTACAAGGACGTAGCGGGCGTGCTGCCGCCGTCCAACGTATACCTATACGACGAACCTTACGTAAACCTCGACGGGACCACGGGTACCGCGGCGAATTATTTCAACGACAGGCAGATGATCTATGACAAGACGCAATATGCGATAGATCTCGGGCTCGGCGGAATCATGATATGGCACATGGCGTGCGATACTCCCGATGCGGGGCTGTCGCTCACGACCGCCATATACGATGCCATAGCCGACAGAGCGGCGCTTGCCGAATGATCGTTCAATAAAACGAAGCAATGAAAATGACGGAGTTTTCTCCGTCATTTTTCGTATTCCGCCGAAACTGTGAAAAAAAACAAGACCGAAAGGGTCTTGCTTTTTCACGCCTCAAGGGGCGAATCTGCGTTGGTCGGAGTGACTAGATTCGTAAGGAGCGGAGCGACGGAACAGCGATCGCATGGTTGCATATTTGAGAGATAGACGGGGAGGCGATCGCGTCACGATTTCGAACGGTCGAGGCAAGGAGATAAAAGCAGAGAGCCGAAAGAGCGCGAGAAAAAAACAAGACCGAAAGGGTCTTGCTTTTTCACGC
>DVKK01000055.1 GCA_018716085.1 Candidatus Ornithoclostridium excrementipullorum
GAGATATTTTGTGCGGAAACAAGAAGCGCGCCGCTGCCAATACTCTTGCGGTCTTGGCAAGGCGCGCGACGCGGTTTACCGTGCAAAAGAGCCGCCCGAAACCTTATTTACGCCCGAGCGGATCCGTTATATATATCAAATAAAAGCGTGATATATCGCGTTTATCGCTCTCTCGTAATCCTGAGTGGCTACGGCGACTATGATGTTGAGCTCGCTGGATCCTTGGTCTATCATACGGATATTGATCTTTTCGGCAGCGAGAGCCGCGCACAGTTTCGCAGCCGAGCCGGGCTTGAACGAAATACCGTGTCCGACCGTGGATATCAGGGAAATTCCCGATTTGATCTCGATGTTGTCGGGTTTGACGATATTGCGGATCCTCTCCATGACGACGTCTTCCTTGCCGGCAAGCTCGCTGTCGGCGACGACGACGCTCAAAGTACCGATGCCGCTGGGCATATGCTCGAACAACACGTTGTAGTATTCGAGAACGCTGAGCACGCGGCGGGCAAAGCCGAGCTCGGAATTCATCAGTTCTTTCTCGATGAATATGATGCTGTACCCCTTCTTTCCGGCTACGCCCGTGATATAGGAATCTTCCTTGTCCGTATCCTCTACCTCGGACACTATCATCGTGCCGGGCGCGGACGGGTTGAACGTATTGCGGATATTTATCGGGATGTTTTTGTCCCTGACGGGGAATATCGCTTCGGGATGCAGGACGTTGGCCCCCATATACGCCAATTCGCGCAGCTCCTTGTAAGATATCTTATCTATGATACGGGGATTGTCCACTATCCTCGGATCGGCGGACATAAAGCCGTCCACATCGGTCCAGTTCTCGTACACTTTCGCGCCCACCGCTCTCGCGACGATCGCGCCCGTGATATCCGAACCGCCTCTGCTGAACGTATGGATACCTCCGTTGGAATCGGCGCCGTAGAATCCGGGAATGACCGCCTTACCGACCTGGGCAAGCTTCTTGGCGGCTTTTTCGTTGGTCTCTTCGGGTCTGAACACGCCGTTGTCGTCAAAGACTATGAGTTCCGACGCGTCCACGAATTCGTAGCCGAGTTTCTTTGCGAGAACGATCGCGCTGAGATATTCGCCTCTGCTGGCGCAGTAATCGACCGAATACGCCGAGGTCATCTTTTTCTCGACTTCGTCCAATACGGGTTTGATATCGAAGTCCAGCCCCAGTTGCTCCACTATCTCTACGAAGCGCGCTCTTATCTTGGCAAAAGTCGCGCCGCACTCGCCGTTTATCTCCAGATCGTGATAGCAGGCGTAGAGCATATCGGTGATCTTGGTGTCGTTGGAAAATCTCTTGCCCGGTGCCGACACCACTACGTAGTTGCGCTCGGGATCGGAAGTCACGATCTTCGCCGCTCTCTCCATCGCCGCCGCGTCCGCCATCGACGTTCCGCCGAACTTGACTGCTTTTTGTGCCATTTCTTATCTCCTCTTTTCGTTTTGCGGAAAGTTTATCTTATCTTTCTCGCTTCGCAATAATATCTTTTGTCCTCCGCGTCGCCCATACTGAACGATTTTCTCGGAAGTACTCCTCTTCTTACGGTATAGTCGAACAGCGTGTCCTTGCAGATACACGGCATCATTACCGCGACCGCGCCGTTTTCCTTCGCCGCGCGCAGCGCGCTTTCGTCGCCGTGTACGTAGTCCGTGACCGCCCCTTCGTGCGCCTTCGCGTACTCGTCCAAAGCGCTCTGGATGTCCGCGATCGCGTCGGCGCTGTTGGACGCGACGTGCAGTTCGGTCCTCTCTCCGCCGTAATAAGCCTCCGCCCGGGCATCCCCCGACAGCTTGTCCGCAAGGAATTCCGTCAAAGAAGCGTCCGCTCCGTAAACGACTCGATGGATGGGCTCGAAAACGAGCGATCCGTCGGCTATATCCACTATCTCGCAGGTCGCATACCTGGCGGGAGACGTCTTTCTCTCTTCCTCGGAAAGGTCTTTTTTGACCTCTTCCCATATCTTTTTGGCGGCTGCCAGCGAATGGTTGCCGTCCCCGACCACAAAAGCAAGCCCGTCGTGTCCGCCGAGCGCGGCGTTCTCTATCGCGGCAAGCTTTGCGGGATCGTCTATCAACTTGCCTTTGAGATGTCCGCCGTTCATGTTGAGGTCGAAATCGTAAACGGTCTCGCCCTCGCCGTCGGCGTATTCGCGCAGCAAACCGAGCACGTTTTCGGCAAGCAGCATGATGTGCGAGGCTTCCAACAGAGCGCCTTTACGCAGCGCGACTCTTGCCGGAAGACGTTCTTCCACGGTCTTTTCGGTAGCTTTGATACGGGCGTTGTTTTTAGGCGTGTATTCATACTCTTCGAGATCCACCGCGGCTACGGCGCCCAGTCTTTTCTTTCCGTTTTTCAGCGTTCTCTCGACTATGATAAATCCGTTTTTACCTACAAGCGTCCCGTCCGAGCAATAGCGCTCCATGTGAGCGTATATGTCCCGCGATCTCTGCTTTTCGTCCCCGTCGGGGAGATAGACTTCGGGAAGGATGAGCCTGAGAGTGCTCGGACTCTCGCCCACATATCCGGCAAGTCTTTCCCAGTACCCCCTGTCCGACGTAAACTGGTCGCACGCGATCACTGCCCATCTGGACATGTCCGCGCCCTGCGACGGCAGCAGAAATTCCGTCTGCGTAAGGATCATATGAACTTCTTCTCCTTCTTTTTGTCTATGCGCGGCACGGCGGTTATGCCGTACGCCTGTTTTATCTGCTCGAACAACTTTTCGGGTGTCATGTATCTCTTTATCTTACCCTTATCCACGGTGCTTATTATGCCGGTTTCCTCGCTGACGACGATCGCGAATACGTCGCTCTCTTCCGTTATGCCTATGGCTGCGCGGTGACGGGTGCCCAACTCCTTGGCGATATCCACTTCCTGCGACAACGGAAGGAAGCATCCCGCGGAGAGGACTCTCTCTCCCTTGATGACCACCGCTCCGTCATGCAACGGTCCTTTGGTGCTGAAAATGCTCTCGAGAAGTCCCGAAGTAACGACGGCTTCGAGCCTCGTCCCCGTGTCGAGGATATGCGAAGGCACTGCGGTACGAACGATTATGATGAGCGCGCCGACGTCGTTTTTCGCCATGTTCTGACACGCTTTCACGATCTGCGTCGCGCTGTTGGTAAGATCCTCGTCGGACGTTTCGTAATCGTATTTGGGATTTTTCTCGCCTGTACGCGCAAGTTTGCTGAACAATACTTTCAGATCGGACTGATAGACTACCGCAAACGCGACGATGAGGAATATCGACACGTAATCCATGATCCTGCGGGTAAGATACATAAACCCTATCCCGCTCTCTCCGAGAAGCTCCTCGGCATATACGCCCGCAAAGATGACCAGAATGTACAACAGGATATAAGACACCGTGAAGATCGCCAGTTTGATGCTGTTGCGCTTTTTGAAAAACAAAAGGATAAGCGCAAGCACTCCGCACAATACAACAAGGTCGATTATGCTGAACCAACCTATGTTCTCCACGTAATCCTTCATCGTAACGCCCATCAAAGACAGAGTATTCATGCGCGGCACCTCTTGGTGATATATTGTATTACATTTTTAATTAAAAATAAAGCGTTTTAACCGCCTTAAACGAATTTTAGGCGGAAAAAGCCTCATAGGCGCGAAAAAACCGCGTTTTGCGCCCCTCAATCCAACAGTCCGTCGAAGAAATCGTTCGGGGACGCGTTGTACAGTTTGCACAGAAACACTATCTTGCCGTAATCGAGTTCGACATCTCCCGTTTCGTAACGGCTGTAATCGGGCTGATACTTACCCATCTTCTGCGCGACCTCCGCCTGCGTAAAACCTGCCGCCCTGCGCGCTTCCTTGATATTGTTGCCTACGGTCTTGGCAATATTTTCCCTCTGCATATTGCAAATTATAGGAATAATTACAATATTTTATTTGACATATAGGAAATTATGTTATATAATCCGATTATAAAGCGAAAAGCCGACAACTCAATCGACTGCGCGATGCAGTCGCCTTCCGATCCCTTCGCCGAGTGCGGAGGGATTTTCGCACGACGTTTTTTGTCTGCTTTAAAGCCGCATAAGCGAAAAGGCTTACTTTACGTCCCCGACCTTTACGTACCCGACCGTTTGCTTCGGATCCCCTCACGGAGCCGCGGAAGCGACAACGCCGCCTCTTTTCCCGCCGAATGACAAAGAGCCGGAAACTCCGGCTCTTTGACGTCATGCTGTTACATCTCGAAAATATCGTCGTCGGGCGGATCCTTTTTGACGTCGTCGTTTTTCTTGTCGTCGTCCTCTCCGTCGCCGTATCCTTCGAATATATCTTCCCGAGGCGCGGGGCCCGCTTGTCCCGAAGCCTGCCTGCGCACTTCTTCCATTTTCTTCTGCTGTTTCGCGACCAGCTTGTTCCTTATCGCAACGCTGACGGTCACCGCCGCGGCCACCACGACCAGTACGATCGCAAGTCGGGTATAGGTGCCGGCGTCGGCGTGCGAACCGATATTGCCCGTCGCGGCCTGCTCCGCAGCCGTCGTCATCACCTCGTCGAGCACGGCGGCGTTGGCGGGAGAAAGCATTGCCGCCACGGTTTCGACCACACCGTCCAGTACGGCACGCAGCCGAGCGACTCCCGTTTCCCCTCCGCCGAGTCTTTCTATCATGTTGTCGTAGGTATCGGCGCTCGTGTTGTAAACGTTGTCGGCGCCGGATATCTCCGTGTAAAACGGATTTTCGTCGCTCTCCCATGCGAGCGAAAGGAAAGAAACCGTAGGTATCCCCCTGCTCATCGTGAACATATTGTCGCCGTACATGCCTATATGCGTGTAGTCGTTGGGCTGGTCTTCGTACAGCTGCGCTCGGACGATATTCTTATCCGAGGGTATCCGTCTAAACGTATCCCCTCCCACGACCTCCGCAGCCGAATAGAACGCGTCGTTGAAATCGGTGCGCACTTCCGCGGAATAGATATAATTCGCGTCACCTCCGCCGAGTCTGTTGAAATTGACGACCAGCGACGGCGCGGATTCGTCGGCGAGAGCGTCGAGTATCCCCTCGTTCGCAAACTGCGAACATCCGGTGAACAGGAAGATCACGTCGTAAGAGAGTTCGGCGCCGTAAAGTCTGTCGGCAAGCGCGAGCAGTACCGCGACCGAAGTGGCGGAGCCGTACGCTCCCTCTCCGCCCAACAGTCCGCTCGTCGCCGTACCGGTGTTGAGATCCATATTGGTGACGTTTATCCCCGCGCTGTTGTCATATGCCGCGACCAGCCATATCGTCCCCTTGCTCTCGCCCGAAGCGGACTTGCGCCATAAGGCGTTGTATCCGTCTTTGAGCCTCTGCTGATCGTACGTATCGGTAAAACGGTAAGACGATAAATATGCCTCGCTCCCCTCGGCGTCGGACAGCGCGGGATAGCCGAACGCACGCATCTTCAGGTTGACGTAATCGGACAAAAACGCCAGATCGTTGCCCGTCCCCGACGTCCTGTCCGGATAGCTGTCGCATATCTCTTCCGTCAGAGCGTCGGTCGTCCATCCGCTTGTCGGAGTCAGTCCGGAAGGCTGTACGGAATACGTCTTGCTCTCCCCTCCGCACGACGCGAGCGAAAAGCATAAAACGCATATTACAGACACGGACACGATAAAAAGCAATATGTTTTTCTTCTTCATACCGCCCTCCTCACGCAAACAGCGCCGGCATGCAATACCATACCGCCAACGCCGCCGCAACGAACGCGGCATTGCCCTTGCCCGCA
Organism: Candidatus Ornithoclostridium excrementipullorum; assembly: GCA_018716085.1. Lineage (GTDB taxonomy): Bacteria > Bacillota > Clostridia > Christensenellales > UBA3700 > Ornithoclostridium > Ornithoclostridium excrementipullorum. The sequence goes on from DVKK01000055.1 coordinate 5,762, forward strand.
TATTTTACGAATATCGCAAAGGCGCAAAGCATTACTCCCACGGCGACCAACGGGTCGATTATCGAGGACAGCAGCGTGGAGTATTGCGGATTGTAAAACCATATCACCGACAGCAGAGCCTTGATCGTACAAAGCGCTATCATCGCCGTATCGGCTACTTTGCGGTACTGCCACATCGTGATCGTCTTGTCGCAGAAAAACAGCTGTCGCGCCAATCCCGTGTAGGCGAATCTCACGTACGCCGTATACAGCATGTAGACGACGCCGCCCAACAGCAGTCCCACTATCGCGGTCATCGCTTTCATGTTCCCGAGAGCGGACAGGATCGCTCCGTACTCGTAGAAATACATCAAATCGTACAGTTCCGCCACGGTCTGCCACATGCTCGCGGTTATCGCGACGAAAGTCGCGACCCGCAGCAGCCACGACTGCCACGTTCCCGGCATCCTCGACGCGGGATTGGGGCGTACTCCGGCATAAAAAATATTCATTTTACCTCGCGTTCACGGCAAGAAGTTTCCCGACCGCCAGACGAAGAGCGTTTTCGTCGGTGATCCTGCCGCTTTTGAATTTGTATTCCAACCCGTAGAGATATTCCGTCTGCTCCTTGAGTTTGACCACGTAACCCGGAACACTCCTCTTCCTTGCGGCTATTATATTGCGCGTCGTCCTCACGCTCGCGAGCGACGCCCCCGTCGCCTTTGCCAGTTCCGCGTCGGACAGATCGCTGATAGCGCAATGCAGCATTTTGCGGTAGGACGAAGTGATCGCGTACAGCGTCCTTGCCGCGGGCTCTCCTTTGGACTGCATAGCCGCAAGCATCCCGAGAGCCTTTTCCCCGTTGCCTTCGTCGAATGCGGACGCAAGCAGGTACCCCCTGTAATCCGAATCGGGCGCGACGAGCGCGTCGACCGCGTCCTCGTCTATCTCCCCTCCGTCGGCATAGTCGCAGAGTTTGCGCGCTTCGGCGATCATTCTTCCGTAATCGCCGTTGCAATATGAAACGAGTTTGGCGAGCGCCGTCGGCCTGACCGAACAGCCTCCCTCGCCTATCCGCGCGAGCGCGCTCCTTTTCATCTCGTCGGGGGACGGCTCCTTGCACTCTATCCTGAAAAACGCGTCGTCGTATTCGGTATATCTGCCCGGCGAGTCTTCGACGACGAAAACGCTGTCGAGATTGGGCGCCGACAGATAACTCCCGAGAGCTCTCTTCTCTTCGGGAGAAAAAGCCCTGTTCCTGCGGCGCATGAACACGACGCGCCTTCCCCCGGTAAGAGAAACCGTCTCCAACGCGGCTATAACGTCCGCAACGGGCGCTTCTTCGCCGAACTCGTCGTAATTGAATTCCCTGTCCTCTTCGGGCAGAGCCGACAATATCTTGTCCACCACGGAGCGCACGATGTAGCCGTCCGTACCCTGCAACAGATAGCAGGGCGCGAGCTGAACTTCGTTTTTATCGAGAAATTCCACGGCTCTCATACGAAACTCCATTTCGTGATTTTCTTTATTTTACCACCATTCAGTCCAAACGTAAAGTCCGAAGGCACGGAATTTGCGTACGAATAGGTATAAGACCTTTCCGAAACCACGTATTGACCGTCAAAAATCGGCTGCGCGGCATAGTTGCAGATCAGTATATCGGCATTCTCCGCGGCTGCGGACGGAGGTTCCCCGAAAGACGCCAGGATCGCGGCACCCGAAAAATAACACATCACCGACGAACCGTAAAATAGAGCCGTCGCTACGCCGTCGTCCAGCGACGACAGGATCGTCACCCCTTCCCACGGATCGACCTCGCTGTTCGTACAGATCGCGGTAAGTCCGATCGCGGCGGAACGGCCGCGTAGCAACTCGCTCTCCGCTTCGGTTAGATCGCTTTTGATAAACGTCACTGCGCTCGTTCTCACATCTTGCAGTATTGCCTCTATCGACGACAAAAAGTCGTCGTCCGCCTCTCCCGACGCGGCGATATACGCCTTATCTCCCGATATCAGCACCGCCCCGACCGCCTCGCCGGATGCCATGCACACCGCTCTCTGCGGAAAGATCCACGCCTGCGCCGACTGAGCGATCACATTGACTGAGAAGCCGATTATCAACACAGACGCCAAAATTTTCTTTGCATGTACGTGCGCGAAAGAGAACCTCGATATCAGCATCAACAGCGCAAAATAGATGACTATGGAATACCAGTCCAATGCGAGATCCGTCCTGAGAAGATCCAGTTCTGCCGTCGCCTGAACGAGATAGACCACGGCGGTAAAGAACAGCGACACCGCCGACAATATCCATCCGAGAAACGGCACGAAAGCCAGAAGCAGCGCGCCCAGGAATAGCGGAAAAGCAAACGACACGAGCGGAAGGACCAGCATATTCGACAACATGAATACCAGCGAAGTGCTGCCGAAAGTATAGACCGTGATCGGCAGTAATCCTATATTGGACGACACCGTGGTGGCTATCATCGAGGCGATCGGCGCGGGGATCTTTGCCCCGATCAGTTTGCGCTTGATAGGCGCGTCGAACAGCACTATACCGAACACCGCGGCGAAACTCATCAGAAATCCGAGAGTAAAAAGCGAGAAGGGCGAAAACGCCGGAATAAGCGCCGCCGCAAGCGACAGCGACGACAGAGGATCGTATCTTCCTCCCGTCAGACCGCCTATCTGCAATATCTCTATCATGACGAACGCGCGCACGACGGAAGCGGAAAAACCGCACAATGCCGTAAACCCGAGCAGGACCGCGGTCAGAGCCGCAAACCGTATATACGGTCCCAACCGCAGTTTTTTCAATATTCCCGCGACTGCCGCCGCCAGCATCGCGACGTGCAGTCCCGACACAGCGAGCAGATGCGCCGTTCCCGTAGCGGAAAAGGTTTCCCTCACCTCGTCGCTCATAACGCCCGGCTGACCGAACAGCATGGCGTACGCGAATTCCGCCGTATCCTCACGCATGTTTTTCATCAAAACCGACGCGACCGACGCTCTTATCTTGTCGAATACGGTCTGCTCGCTGCCTACTATGCGTATCGGCTCGTCGCCTTCGTCGTCCACGGCTATCGTATGATATACGCCTTTTGAAAGATCGTTCGCGGCATACCCGTCGCCGACCTCGCCGTCCGAAGATCCTATCCTCGACGCGGTGAACTCTATCACGTCGCCTTCGGAGAAACCTCCCTTGGAAAGCAGCGGCGAATAGAGAGTGGCTTTGCCTTCCAGCTTTACTCCGTCCGCATAGATATCGTCGACGGTCACGTAAGCGGAGGTGACCTTGCCGTCGAGCGACGACGCGTTGCCGTAGGCGATCCGCGCGGTCACGGTCACGTTCTCGGCATAAAAAGCCGAGCTCTGTATCCCCGAGACGGTCCCCGCCGCCGACGCCGCGCCCGCAGACGTACCGAGCAGTACGCAAAGAAAAAACAGCGCCGCCCTTTTCTTTTTTGCCGTAAAGAGCGCCGCCGCCAAAACTGCCGCCACTGCCGCCGCCGCTATCGCGACGGCATACGTATCGATCAGGATCACCGCGCATATGCCGACTATAACGCCGAGCAAGAGCGCGGGAAATATCCTGAGATTGAAAAGTTTCTTCACCTAAGCGATCAGGAACGCGGGAAACGCCGCTCGTACTCCTCTATCGCCTGCGATATCACCTCGAGAGTACGTTCTCTTCCGAACAGTTGAAGCACTTTCATCGTTTTACCCTCGAGCTGTTTGTATACTCCGAAAAAGTGCTTTATCTCCTCGACTATGTGCGGAGGAAGATCGGATACGTCGCGGAACACGTTCCACGTAGGTTCCTTGAACGGCACGGCTATGACCTTTATATCCTCCGCTCCCTCGTCTATCATCAGTATGTGTCCGATCGGATAACATCTGACCAAAGACATCGAACTTATGTCCTCGCTGCACAGCACGAGCACGTCCAGAGGGTCGCCGTCCTCCGCATAGGTGCGGGGAATAAATCCGTAATTGGCGGGATAATGCGTGGAAGTGTACAATATCCTGTCGAGAATGAGCATCCCCGTCTCTTTGTCCACTTCGTACTTGTTCTTGCACCCCTTCGGTATCTCAATCACCGATATGAAATCTTCGGGCTTTATCCTCTCCGGCGAAATGTCGTGCCAGATGTTCATTGACTCCTCCCCACCGCGATCGCGATTGATATTTGTTACCAAAATTATACTATACGCGCGGGCAAAACGCCATAGGTTTGAGGAATTTTCCCTCATTTTATTGCCAAGCGTGCTCTTTTGTGCTAATATAATAAAGCAAATCGCGCCGAAGTGGTGGAATTGGCAGACGCGCCGGACTCAAAATCCGGTGATGGCGACATCGTGCGGGTTCAAGTCCCGCCTTCGGCACCAGACAAGAATAATACGAACCAAGACGACA
>DVKK01000056.1 GCA_018716085.1 Candidatus Ornithoclostridium excrementipullorum
CGCATACGCGAGCGCGCAAAAAGCGGTCGTCAGTTCGCGACATACGTCCAGCCGCCGCTCTGCGCGTCGAGGACTATGCGCCCCCCGTTCTCTCTTTCCGTGTCGTAAACGTGGTCGGAATAGTAATTCCACGCATAATTGAACATGGTCGCTATATCCCCGTCGAGAGGTATCTCTACGGCGCAGCCTTTGACCGTGACGAGTATCACTCGGTTTTCTTCGGGACGGTAGCGCACGGACGGGAACATTTCGCCGAATCGCGTCTGTACGAGATAGGACATTTCCGCACCTTCGATGACCTGTCCGAGCCATCCCGCGGCGGATTCCGTAAGGAAACTGCCGAGCAGCGTTTCATCGTCGCCCGCTACGATGAAATTGTCCACGACCGCTAGGGAGTCGACTCCGTCGGGGTACGCGATCGAAACGATCTTGAGATCTCTGTCCACTACGGCATAACGGTCCGAGCCGTCTATCGGGATCGCCGCCACTCCCGTGCGGCGCGCCACGCGGATATCAACGTCGTTCGGGAACACCCTCTCGATTGCTATGACGCATATCGTGGGATTGTTCTTCTCTATCGCATTTATCGCGGCGCTCTCGTCGACGGAAAATATACCCGATCCCTTCTCTATTCCGGAATCAGCGACGATCGCGGAGGCTTCTTCGTCGGAGAGCTGCATTCCCGATACGGCGGTCACCGTGACGTCGTCTATCACGAACATCACGCAACAAACGACCACGATCACCACGACCGCCGCTACTGCAACAAACAATCCGATAAGCCTTTTGTTCATCAGGTGTCTCCGACGCCGAGCGTCAGCCGACGCGACTTATCCTCACCCCCACGGTCGGCAGTATCTCGGCAAGATCTTCGTACCCCCTGTCGATATGGTGGATATCGTCGATCTCGCTCACTCCCTGCGCCGCCATGGCCGCCAGTACGAGCGACGCCCCTCCGCGGAGGTCCGTCGCGGTGACCTGCGCGCCGTAAAGGCGTTCGGCCCCTCTGACGACTGCGGTGGATCCCGACACGGTGATATCCGCGCCCATCTTGCAAAGCTGGCTTGCGGTCTTGAACCTCGTCTCGAAAATGTTTTCGACAATGACGCTGGTCCCGTCGGATATCGATTGCAGAGCCATCATCTGGGCCTGCAAGTCGGTCGGAAAACCCGGATAGTACATCGTCTCGATTTTGGGCACGGCCTTGTGCCTGCCCTCGCTCGACACGAATATTTTATCATCGCGCGGGTATATTTTGCAAGTGCTTTTCGGTATTTTGGCGATCAGCGACGATATATGCTCGGCGCAGGCGTTGCCTATGACGAGTTCTCCCCCGCACATCGCCGCGCCTATCAGATAAGTCCCCGCCACGATGCGGTCGGGGATCGGCGTGTATTCGACGCCGTGCAGCGACTTTACGCCCTCTACGGTTATCACGCTGCCGCCGGCGCCTCTGACTTTCGCGCCCATCGCGTTGAGAAAGTTTTGCAGATCGACGATCTCCGGCTCTTTCGCGCAGTTGCGCAGAACGCTTATCCCGTCGAGGAACACGCACGCCATTATCAGGTTTTCGGTCGCTCCCACACTGGGCAGATCGAGCACTATATCCGCACAACGAGCGTGCGTGCAGTCGCAGTCGATATGACCGTGCTTCTCCCCTATCTTTATGCCCAGTTCGCGCAGTCCCGCAAGATGGATGTCTATCGGGCGCAGTCCTATATCGCACCCTCCCGGATAGACCACCCTCGCCCTTTTGAGCCGTGACAGCAGCGACCCCAGCAAAAAAATCGACGACCTCAACTCCTTTGCGAGGTCGCACGGTATCTTGTATGACGACAGCCCGGAGCTGTCGATAATGACCGTTCCGTCTTTGTCTCTTTGCGTCTTGCACCCCAGTTTTCCGAGTATTTTCAGCATAGTGTCGACGTCGCTTATGTTCGGGCAATTTCGCAGAACGACCTTCTCTTCGGTCAGCACGGACGCGGCGAGCAGCGTAAGAACGGAATTTTTCGCGCCTTTGACGTCGAGTTCGCCGCGCAGCCTGTTGCCTCCCTCTATTATGTATTTACTCATAGTTATCTCCCGTCGTCCTCACGGACGATATAAAGCCTTACTACATTTTATGGCCGGGATCCCCCGATTGTGACCTGGCTATACCGTCCAGAGCGCCGACCGCGCTCATGAACATCAGGAGCGAACTTCCGCCCGAACTCAGAAACGGCATCGGCAGTCCCGTAGGCGGGATACTGCCCGTGACTACGGCTATATTGAGAAGAGTCTGCAACGCTATGACCGCCGTGATCCCCGCCGCGAAAAACGCCTCGAAACGGTTGTCCGCTCTCGCCCCGATCCTGAATCCCGACACTATGAGCACGCAGAATACCGCTATGACGAGGGCGCAGCCGATCAGTCCCAATTCCTCCCCGACGATCGAAAACACGAAATCGCTTTCGGCAAACGGCAGGAACAGGTATTTCTGTCTGCTGTTGAACAGACCTACGCCGAACCATCCGCCCGAACCGAGCGCATAATAAGACTGAATGAGCTGATATCCTTCCGCAAGCGGAGACGACCACGGATCGAGAAACGCGAGAAGACGTTTTATGCGATACGGTTCGAGAGCTATGAGCACGACGAGAGCCGCCGCGGCGGGCACGGCAAGCAGCGCGAACCAACGCAGTTTTACCCCTATCGCAAAAAGCATGAAGACCGTGACGAGAGCGACGAGTACGGTTATGGACATATTCGGTTCGAGCATTATCAGAAGACAGACGGATCCCGCCGCAAACGCGATGAGAGCGAAGCTGCCCGCGCGCAGTTTCCTGTCCCGCGCGGCAACGGCGGAGATGAAGAGCACCAGCGCGAATTTCGCGAATTCGGAAGGCTGTACGGTGGCTATGCCGAGATTGAGCCATCTGGTCGCGCCGTACCGCTCCACTCCCAGCCCAGGGATGAATACGGCAGCCAGCGCCGCTATCGCGATCACAAGCGCCGCGGGCGCGAATTTCGCGAGTTTTTTGATATCCGTCCTCGACAGGACGAACATACAGGCGAACGCCGCCACTGCGGCGAGAGCCTGTTTTTTTACAAAGAAAAATTCGTCGCCCGTCTGTATCTGCGCGTTGTAACTGCTCGCGCAATACTGCATCAAAATGCCGAACAGAGCGAGAAACGACGCCGACAGGATCAAAGGCGAGCTGCCGAAAAACCTTTTTTTACGCGTCGCGTAAAGAGCTCTCGTCATGCGCAGAATGTCTTGACCGCCTGTTCGAAATGCCGTCCGCGCTCCTCGAAATTGCGGTAACGGTCGTAACTGGAAGTCGAAGGCGAAAACAGCAGATTGTCGGCATGAAGCGACAATCCGAGCATGACCGCCCTCTCCAACGTGGCGGTACGAAATATCTCCGCCGAAAAGTTGTCGGGAGCGCACTCGATTATCCTCTCGCTGTTGTCCCCGCAGCAGATTATGTACTTGACTCCGGAGGGAAGCCGTGAGAAAAAGCCGCAATACGACAGCTTTTTGTCATATCCTCCCACGATGAGCGCCGTCGATCCCTTCATCGCCGCGCACGCCTGCAATGTACCGTCGATGTTGGTCGCCTTGGAGTCGTTGAACACCGCGGTCCCTCCGTATGTACCGAGATATTCGAGCCGATATTTGGGCGCGTTGAAACTTTCCAGTCCGCGTTTTATCGCTTCGTTTCCCACCCCGTAAAGTTTGCACACGGCGACCGCCGCAAGGCAGTTGGCGACGTTGTGCGCTCCGACGAGTTTGACAGAATCCAATCCGCAAACTCGCTCCTCTGACGTCCCGTCGTCGGAAAACATCAGATCCGTTCCGCGCAGAAAAGCGCCTCTGCACTTGTTTTCCGCAGAAAAAAAGTAAGGTCTTGCCTTGACTTTGCCCGATATCGCTCTCGTGATCGCGTCATCGGCGTTGAACACGGCGTATTCCGAAGGCGACTGCGCGTCGAACAGTTTCGCTTTGATCCTGGCATACTCGGCAAAACTTCCGTGCCGTTCGAGATGATCCGGAGTCACGTTGAGAAGCACTGCTATATCGGCGTCCACCGTCCCGTATTCGAGCATGAAACTGGATACCTCCAATACCGCGACGCCGTATTCGGGAATTTCGGCGGCCTCGGACGAAAACGGCTTTCCGATATTGCCCAGCGCCACCGCCCGCACGCCGTCCTCTTTCAGGATGTGCTCGATAAGGCTCACCGTCGTGGTCTTGCCGTTGGTGCCGCTGACCGTTATCTTCGCCGCGTCGCACACCGCGTCCCCAAGTTGAAGTTCGGTTATTATCTTTGCTCCTCTCGCCGCCAGCGCCGCCGCAAGCGGATGCGAGAGAGGGACTGCGGGATTGAAGACCGCGAGAGAAACGTCGTCTGTCACCGCGGGATACGCCATGCCGCTCCTGTTTTCCGCCCAATCGGGGATCTGTGCGCCGTCGTCGTAAACGGCTACTTTCATTCCCGCGGCGCGCAGCAGTTTCGCCGCGCTTTCGCCGCTTGCTCCCCAACCTACCACGAGAGCGTATCCGTCCGTATCTTTTTCCGAAAGTCCCAGTCTTTGAGCGAGTTTTGTTTTCGTTTCCATTCCTCTCCTCACACCGCGCCGTAACCTATCGCGTCCGAGAGCAGCGCGAGCGCTCCCGCCGCCGCGGTGATTATCACGTAATACGCGACTATCTTGTTTTCTTTGATCCCCTTATATTCGAGGTGATGATGATAAGGCGCCATGAGAAACACTCTCTTTCCCGTGCGTTTGAACCACAGCACCTGCACTATTACGGATATGCACGATACCACGTACATTATGCCGACGAGCGGAAGTAAAAGCGCGTTGCCCGAAAAAACCGCCACGGATGCCGCCGCGCCTCCGAGCGCAAGCGACCCGGTGTCGCCCATGAACACTTTCGCGGGATTGGAGTTGAGCCACAAAAACGCCGCCAATGCTCCGACGAGAGCAAAAGAAAATACCGCGAGAGACGCGTCGTCCGCCTCGCCTCCGACGGAAAACGCAGTCGCGCATATTACGCCGAAAACGGCGAAATACACGCTGCCCGTACCGGCGGCGAGCCCGTCGAGTCCGTCGGTAAGGTTCACCGCGTTGACCGCCGCGACGTACACGAACATGGCAAGAGGTATATACCACAGACCAATATCCGCCTCGATACCCGTAAAAGGTATCCTCAGCACCGTGCCGGAGTCGAGTTCCAGCACTCCGTAGGCGGTAAGTATCGCGGAAATCCCGAGCTGACCTATGATCTTTTGGTACGCTTTCAGCCCGAGATTGCGCTTCATGATGACTTTTATGAAATCGTCGAGAAATCCGAGCAATCCGTATCCCAGCGTCGCCGCGGCGGCTATCTTGCCTACCTTCGAAGGCGAAAACGCTATGACCGAGATCGAAGAAGCGAGCAAAAACGCGATGCCTCCCATAGTGGGAGTACCGCTCTTTCCCTCGTGCTTGTCCACGTAAAACAATACGGTCTGCCCCGCTTTCAGTCTGCGCAGCAGCGGAAGGAGCGCCGCCGAAAACACGGCGCACAGCGCAAACGAAACGAGCGCGGCAGCGAGATAGAGTATTTCGTCGTTCATTCCGCGATACGCCTCCGCGCGGCAAGCGCGTTTTCCAGCGCGGACTTGTCGCTGTACGGAGTTTTGACGTTATTCTCGTCGATATACCCTTCCGATCCTTTTCCGGCTATCACGACCGTATCCCCCGACGCGGCGCGATCGACAGCGTGTCGGATAGCCGTTTCTCTGTCCAATATGACGATGAGATCGGCGTCTTCGCCTATCCCCGCGCATATATCTTCGGCTATCGCCGCCCGCGATTCGGTGCGGGGATTGTCGCTGGTCACGACCACTCTGTCCGCAAGCCGCGACGCGATCTCCCCCATCATCGGTCGTTTGGTCGCGTCGCGGTCTCCTCCGCAGCCGAACACGCATATCAGTTTCCCGCGTGTGATCTCGCGTGCGGCTTTCAGCAGATTTTCGAGCCCGTCGGGCGTATGAGCGAAATCTATGACGTAATTCACGCCGCCTTCGCAGACGAGAGAAAACCTGCCGTCGGGCGGCGCTATGAGCGGCAGATATTTTTCCATGCTCTTCGGCTCCGCGCCCAACAATCTCGCGGCGCTGCACGCCGCAAGCGTGTTGTAGACGTTGAAACGCCCGAACAGCCTCGTTTCGGCATAGATCAGCTCGTCCATGAGATTTATCACGAAATCGGTACCCGAAGGCACGCTCTCGATATTGACCGCAAATACGTCCGACGGGGAATCGAGCCCGTAGCTTATGCTCGGGACCTTGCCCTCGCTCAGCAACTCCGCGCCGCAGGGATCGTCCGCGTTTATCACGGCGCATTTGCAGTTTGAGAACGTGAACCAGCTCTTCTTCACTTTCTTATAGACGTCCATGTCCTTGAAAAAATCGAGGTGATCGCGGCTGAAATTGGTGAATACCGCCACTTCCGCCCTGATCCCGTAAAGTTTGTCGTAATAGATCGCGTGCGCGGACAGTTCCATGACGACGTACTCTATCCTCTTCTCGACGAGTTCGGCGAAAAGCCTGTTGAGATCGGTCGGATCGGGAGTCGTAAGCGACGACGGGTATCTTATGCCGCCGTATTCGATATACATCGTGCCTATGAACGCCGACCGCATACCGCACCGTTCGAGAAGTTCGTGTATCAGATATGCCGTGGTCGTCTTTCCGTTCGTCCCGACGACGGTGATTATTTTCAGCTTTTCCGCCGGCCGTCCGCAAAAATTCTGAGATACCAAAGACAGAGCCTTGCGCGTATCCGCGACTATAGCGCACGGTATGCCGCAGTCCTCTTCCTGCTCAGCAAGCACCGCGGCGGCGCCGAGCTGTCCGGCTCTCTCGCAGAAGTCGTGCCCGTCGGCCCGGCTGCCGCGAAGACATACGAAAAGATCCCCGGGGCGCACGGACTCGGCGTCGAATGTTATGCCGGATATTCGGATCCGACCGTGTTCACGGGCAATTTTCGCACCCGTTCTTTCCAACAGTTTTCCCAGTAACATATTTCCTCCGTGCGACCATGATAACTCTTTACGCGCGCTCGTGTATCCGCGCGGTAAATTTACCCCGATATCGATATTTTCGGACATCTTCCGCGCACGGACGGACGCTTCGTCCGTGCGGAATAACTCGCAATCGGGCGGATATCGTCGCTTCGCGGCGTATGCCCGTCGGCCCGTGAGCCGCCGTGGTTACCCGAGCGAAAAGAATACGACCGATCCTTCGGACAGCGTTTCTCCCGCCATCGGGAACTGAGTCGTGACCCGTCCTTCTTCGCCGGTGTATTCGTATTGCAGTCCCGCCGCTTTGACCGCCGCGGCAGCCTGCGCCAGACTCAATCCTTCGAGATCGGGCATGTCGGTTTTGTCGGGCGTTTCGTTTTCGCCGTAATCGGGTTCCGCGCCCGCCGCGGCGAAAGCTCCCGCGAATATCTGACCGACGTACGGCGCCGCGACTATGCTTCCGTAGTAGACGTATCCCTGCGGTTCGTCCACTTTGAACAGACAGACCACGGTTCTGCCGTCTATCTCGGTAAAGCCAATGAACGACGAAACGTATTTGCCCTGCGCTATCGAACCGTTTTCGTATTTTTGCGCGGTCCCCGTTTTGCCGCCGATGCGGTATCCTGCGACGTAGGCGTTTTTGCCTCCGCCCTCTTCAACTACCGAATAGAGATATTCCTTCATCGCCGCCGAAGTGCTCTCCGAAACGGTCTTTCCCTTCTCGGTCGGAGTATTGGAATAGACGATCTTTCCGTCCGCGTCGGTCAGCGTCGACAGCACGTACGGCTGCATGAGCCTGCCCCCGTTGAGTACCGAGCATACTGCGGAAGCAAGCCCGATCGGAGTCACGGCGATCGCCTGTCCGAATCCGATCCTCGCAAGGTCCACGGTCTTTACGCTGTCCCGGGCCAGCATTATGCTCGATCCCTCTCCCGACACGTCTATCCCCGTCTTTGCCGTAAGTCCGAACGCGCCGAGATTATCGTACATCGTATCCGTGCCCGCCGCGAGCGCTATGTCCATGAACACGCAGTTGCAGGAGTTCATTATCCCGTGCGCGAAATCCTGACTGCCGTGACCTATGCTGCGCCAACAGCGGATCCTCTGACCGTCCACCATCCTGTATCCGGGACAGTAATAGGAATCGGCTATCACGCCGGTCTCTATACCTATCGCCGCGGTAAGTATCTTAAACGTAGAGCCGGGTTCGTACACGTCCGTCACGGGAAGATTTTTCGCGCCCTGCAACAGATAAGCTATATCGTCCCTCGGAAGATCGTTGAGGTCGTAAGTCGGCGCGCTCGCCATAGCCAGTATCTCGCCGGTATCGGCGTCCATCATTAGACACGAAGCCGACAGCGGCGAGTATTTGTCCACGGCGTCCCTCACCGCCTTTTCCGCAAGGCTCTGCAACGTGAAGTCTATCGTAAGAGTCGCGGTCAGACCGTCTACCGGCGCAAGATAAGTCGTATTCGTACCGTCGAGTTTGTTGCCTACAAGGTCGGTTTCGGTGTAAGCGGCTCCGTCGACGCCTTTGAGCAATGAATCGTAATACATCTCGACGCCGCTCTGTCCGTCGCCGTCCGCATTGACGAAACCCAGCAGCTGAGTGGCAAAATTGCCGTATTCGTAATAACGCGCGCTGTCCGCGACTACGTAGAGTCCGGGATATCCGTATCCGCGCAGCGCAAAACTCTGCGCCTCGCTCAATCCCGTCACGACCCGCACTTCCGATACTCCCTTCTTGGAAACGCGGGCGTACACTCTGGCGTATTCTTCTCCCGAAACCTGCGAGATCGCGGAAGAGACCGCGGCGACGTCTTCCATCTCGTTGGGCCGAACGTAAACCGTATAAGTAGTGTAAGACGACGCGAGCACGACGCCGTTGCGGTCGGTTATGTCGCCTCTGTTCGCCTTCATCGGAAGATCGCGGGTCCACTGCCCGTACGCCTTGCCGGAAAGCGCGGAGCCGTCCACTACCTGGATATAAAAAAGTCTCGCTATGAGAATACAAAAAAGAAAAGCTATCAGCAGCGCCGCCGCGAATAGCCTTCTTTTTAATGTGATGTGGGAAATATTGCGCATCGCTGTCCTCCGTTGACCGAAGGTGCTCTGCGTTTTGGTATAATCTGCGTTATCGCGCCGTCCTGCGGCGCCGTGCGGTCTCCGTTATCTGGCGCCCCCGGACAGCCAGTCGCAGAAACCGTCGAACCAGTTGGTCGTCGTATCGTACTCGTAACCTTCGAGCGTCTCGGTCGCGATGCTCTCGGTCGTGCCGTCTTCAAGTACGGCGGTGCTCATCAGTTCGGAAGAGTATTCGTTTACGGGAGTCTCTGCCTCGACCGTCTTTTCTCCGAACATGACCACGTTGGTGATCACAAGCGAAGCTATCAGCGCCACAAGCGCAAAATAGACGGCTATCAGAAGCTTGGAGCCTCCGTTGATGTTTCTCTTTTTCTTGACCGCGGGAGCGGAGAATTCCACGGGAGTGAATTCGGCGTATCCCCTGTCGTCACGCATATCCGCGCGGCGGTCGTCCTCTCTGTCGTAGTAATAATAACCGTATCCTTCGTGCTGAGGATCGCGTCCGGGAGCGCCGAAGTCGTACGGTTCGGCACCGTAAGCGCGGCGGTCGCTCGCAAACTCGTCTTCCCGACGGTCTCGACGGACGTCGGTACGGGCATAGCTGTCTGCGAGATAGTCCGAGCCGAGATCGCTGCTGCGGTAAGAACGCATGAAAGCGTCTTCGCGGCTTTCGTCCTCGCGGGTATAATATCCGCGGTCGAAGCCGCGGCTCTCGCCGTAGCCCCTGCGGACGTCTTCCTTTTCTCTTTCTCTCTCTCTCAACATATCCATATTCTCTTCTCCCTCTCTCTATGCCCTCATATTCGTTCCGCTATCCGCAGTTTCGCGCTTTGGGAACGGCTGTTTGTTTCTCTTTCCCGCTCGCTCGCCGTTATCGGCTTTTTGGTCAGTATTCTGATCTCGCTGCGCTTTCCGCAGGTGCATACCGGCTGTCTCGGCGGACAAACGCAGTCGCTTTCGAGATATCTGAACGCCGTCTTCACTATCCTGTCTTCCAGCGAATGGAACGATATCACGCATATCCTTCCGCCGGGGACGAGCATCAAGGCGAGTTCCTTTATCGCGTCTTCCAGACCGTTCAGTTCGCCGTTGACCTCTATCCTCAGCGCCTGGAACGTACGCTTACAGGTATTGGCGCGGCTGTATCTGTCCTTTGCCGGATAACAGCTCTCCACTATCGCCGCGAGCTGTCCCGTGGTCGAGATCGTATTGTCCTGTCTGTATCTTACGATCTCTCTCGCTATCCTTCGCGAAAGCCTCTCTTCACCGTATTTGTAAAGTACGTCGGCAAGATCGTTTTCGCCGTATTCGTTGACTATGTTGAACGCCGTCAGGAACTGGCTCCTGTCCATCCTCATATCGAGCGGCGCGTCCGCGTTATAGGAAAATCCTCTTTCCGCGCTGTCGAGCTGCCACGAGGATACCCCCAGATCCATCAGCACTCCGTCTATCTTGTCGAAGCCCGCCTCTCTCAGCCTCTCGGGAGCGTTCTTGAAATCGTCGCGGATATATATCGTTCTGTCCGCATACGCTTCGAGGCGTCTTCTCGCGTAACTCATCGCCTCTTCGTCTTTGTCGAACGCGATAAGTTTTCCGTTCTTCAACCTTTCCGCTATCTTTTCGCTGTGTCCGCCCCCTCCGAGCGTGCAATCGACGTATGTTCCGTTCGGTTTGACGGCAAGTCCTTCGATACACTCGGTCAGAAGCACCGGAACGTGCGAGAACTCAGCCATTTGCCTTGCGCGAATTGGCGAACGAATCGATAGCCGCCATGGACCTGTTGTATCTCTCGTCGTCCTTTTCGTACTTCTCTACGTAAGTTTCCTTGTCCCAAAGCTGGAGACGGTCTCTCACGCCGATGAAACGAACCTCTTTGCCGAGATGGGCGAACTGTCTCAGAATGGGCGACAGCAGGAATCTGCCCTGAGAGTCTTCGTTGAGCTCGTTCAGCCCCGCGGAAAACATCGCGAAAGCCTCGCTCAATTCGCTGCTGCCCGCCATGGAGACGTCGTCGAAACTTTCCATGACTTTGTTGATGTATTCGTCGGTGACGATATCGATGCATCCCGCGGGATTTTTGCGCGCGTAGATCGTTTTGCAGGAATCGAAATAGGGTCTGAACTTACCGGGGATCCGGAGTCTGCCCTTCTGGTCCGCCTGCAGATCTGCCATTCCGCACAATATCGACATCGTCTTACCTCCTATCGTTTTTGTACTTACATTGTACACTGCCCGAAATACACTGTCAACCACAAATCTCCATTTTTAG
Organism: Candidatus Ornithoclostridium excrementipullorum; assembly: GCA_018716085.1. Taxonomy (GTDB): domain Bacteria; phylum Bacillota; class Clostridia; order Christensenellales; family UBA3700; genus Ornithoclostridium; species Ornithoclostridium excrementipullorum. The sequence continues at coordinate 11,412 of DVKK01000056.1, forward strand.
CCACACAAAGGTAAACACTTGTTCGTTTTTGCGTTTTTTGCCGAAAAACCGCGTTTTCGCGCCGATTTTCGCAAGAGCTTACTTTGCGCGCGTTATGATATAAAAAATTAAAATATATTGAATTTAATTAAAATAATGGCAATTTTCAGATTGTGGATAAAGTGGACAATTCGGTGGATAAATTTCCCTATTTTTTTGCGAAAACACCCATCTCCGCCCCGTTCTTACCGGTAAAAACGCAGAATAGAATATCGTTTTACCCCTGCATAGGAAGCTTTATCGCGCCGAAAAGGAGCGCGTGGCAAATTGTGGCGGAGATATTCCGCCGTAATCGTTTTTTTGTGAGATCGGCATCTCGGCATGTCTTGAAAAACATTGCTCAAACGACGCATTTTATCGAAAAACGGCTGTTTCACCGACAGGGACGGCTGTCCCCGAAAAACAGGGAATCCGCGTTCGTCTACGCGCCGCGCGGTCTTTCTATTCCCGCTTCGCGACAAGAGAAAACGGAAAAAGCGATAGCCTGTCAAAGACTTCCCGAACGGCGCGCCGCTCCGAGCGGGCGGACGAAGCCAAGGTTTTCCCTTTTCTTTCGGGAGCGCCCCGTTTATTTCGGAACGGAGAAGACGCCGCAAAGAAAAAACGGCGCCGCTACGCGGACAGCCGAAAATTCGCATGATCGCACGATATTTCTTGTCAGCCCTGCCCTCTCCCGAAGCGCGCCTCAGACGGCGCCGAATATTTCTACCAACCTGTGCCCTACGAGATCGCAGGAAGTAAGATAATATTTTACGCCTTTTTTATCTACGACGGGACGCACCCTCACGTCTTTGCCGTGCAGATGACCGTATATCACGGCGTCGGGCGCGTATTCGGCTATGAGATCGGTAAAGACGCTGTCCGCGAAACTCGCGTCGAACGGAGGATAATGGGTCATGACCGCGACCTTGTCGCCGTCCTGTCTTTGCGCGCGCATGGCTTTCAGGCTCATTTCGAGCCGTATATATTCCCTTGCCGCGATCTTTTTATCCTCTTCCGCCTGCGGATTGACGTTCCAAAGCCTGCTGCCGCATATCAACAGCGAGCCGCAGCGCAGACAATCGTTCTGCACGGCATACATCCCCTGCGGAAGAGCGTCTCTCACCTTTCCTATCGCGCTCCACCAATAATCGTGGTTCCCTCTCAGGATATACTTCCGCCCCGGCAGAGAGCCGATATCCGCAAGATCGGGCGCGGCGGCTTCGAGCGTCATAGCCCACGACAGATCGCCGGCGAGAAGCACGACGTCTTCGTCTGCGACCCTTTCTTTCCAGTCCGAGCGTATCTTTTCCCAATGCCCCTCCCAACCCGGACCGAATACGTTCATGGGCTTTTCACAAGTGGAATCGAGATGAAGATCGCTTATCGCAAAGACTTTCATATATCCGATTATAACCGATAAACAGATCAAATGCAACCGTTGCCGCCACGAACCCGACCGCACGCTTCGCCGATAGTTCCCGTCGTGCGGCGCAAAGCCGCAAAAGCGGCACGGTATCGCTTGCAGAAACGGATCCGTTGTGTTCGAGCGCACATATTCGGATATATCCGTATAGGCTCAGCTCGTTTTCGTTATTTCCGACCGCAAACCGCGGATTTGTGTAAACGCGGCCTTTCGCTTCCCGCGAATTTACGAACGCATCGACAGGCGGCTGCAAGCGATCCTGCTTCCGCTCTTCGGACATACTATTTCCTCCGACCCGATACTCGGTCACGAGCTTACGCCGAACTCTCACCGCGCCCATCCGTACCGCTTCCGCGTCTTAAAAAGGCTTATCGCGCAAAGGCTCGAACAGGCGCGTTTCAAAAGTCATATCCAAGAGAACAAAGTCGTAAACAAGCCGCGCCTATATATTGATAGCTATATCTTTATTGATTATAACAATCGCAAACGCGATACAGATCCACACTTGCACATTTTTGTACAATTAAGCATAATTATGTACGATATCCATGCGAATTACTCTGATAATTCACGTAATTCATAACTATATCGAGCGTCGGTAGCACTCAACGAAGCGTTTGCATATAATTGTATGGTGAATTGCGAAGTGCGAAAAACCGCATATCGCCGTAATTGTAAAGGAGGAATACATATATGTCATTTTCTAACTGCAAATCGGACAAGATCCCGGGAGCGATACGGGGCAACGCTCTTTCGGGTCTGTGCGAAAAGGTCTGCATTCAGGTAGATAAAGTTTTCGACGCCTGTATGCGCCAGGAGAGCCTTACCGATCTTGCGCTCACTATGACCGACGTCACGCCCGGACTTACCGAGCCGTACAGATTCGCCAGCGCGAGGTCCTCGTCCACACAGGCTACGGTCAGCGATCTCACGGTCACCGAACTGCCCGACGCCCCCTGCTATGCGAGGGTCACCTGCACCATAAACATACCCGTTCAGGTGGTCTTCACGGACGCATTCGGAGTCCAGGGCACGGGTAACGCCACGATTACCCTTATGCGCGACGTGATCATGCACGTGTCCGCGCCGTCGGTGATACCCTATTCGATACAATGCACCGCGGGGGTCGTGTCGCCGAGAGGCGTCTATACTTCGACCAACACCTTCACGGTGACCGCGTGCGTTACCACGATACTCAAAGTAACGATGCCCGTAGAATTGCTCGTTCCGAGCTACGGCTACTGCTATATACCGCCCTGCCACGACTTCACCGAAGAAGTGTGCAGCGGAGTGACGGATCTCCCTCTCTATCCCCAGGAGAACGGGATCGAACCGCGGTGCCCCAACCAGCTCAGAGGCTGAACCGCAAGACGGAGACGCGCGCAGGCGCGCCTCCGTTTTTTATTCCGCGAAAACTCTGACGAGCGCGACCTTTCCCTTGGCGGGTTCGGGTCTGAATTCCGTGCAATTCAGATAATTTACGCCGTCCGCCCTGATATAATCGCCGTCGCCTCTGACGTACGATATGACGTATTCCGTTCCTTTGAAGCGGTAACTGAGTTTCAGCCTTTCGGGATCGTTTGTCATAGGTCTGCCCACGCAAAGCAGCCCGTTTTTCATTTTCAGCCCGAATATCTCTTCCGTCAGAGTCTTATACATCCATGCCGCGCTGCCCGTATACCACGTCCAGCCCGCTTCCCCTTCTTTGCCTTCGGCAGAATACACGTCTGCGGCAAGAACGTACGGTTCGCCCTTATATCCGCCGTATTTCGCCGCGCGAACGACGGGATTCAGTTCCCGCAGCAATCCGAGAGCCTCTTCTTTTCTCCCGGCTTTCGCCAGCGCAAGCAGATACCACACCGCCGCGTGAGTGTATTGACCGCCGTTTTCCCTCACCCCGGCGGGATACGCCGAGATATATCCGAAATAACGGCGTTTGTCGAAAGGCGGATCGAGCAGCTTCGCTATCCCCGTTTTTTCGTCGTACAAAAGTCTGCGCGCGGCATCCAGAGCCGAGGCTCTTTCGGCGGCGCCACCTATCGAGGCTATCTGCGCCCACGCCTGACATATGAGATCGCATCGGCAGACGTCGCTGTCAGCCTTGCCGAGCCATTCCCCTCCGTCTGTGAACGCTCTGGCGAATCTTCCGTCGGCAAAAGTCTTTTCCGCCGCCGCGGACAGCTTTTGAGCCTGTTCGAGAAAGCGCTGTCCTTCCTCGTATCCGACCGTCTCGGCGTAATCGCGCAGCACTCTCACCGCAAACTCCGTCAGCCATACGCTCTCGCCTATTCCGAGAGTCCCCGCCGCGTTAAGTGCGTCGTTCCAATCTCCTCCGCCGATTTTCAGCAAACCGTGTCTGCCCGTTGCGGAAGCCGAAGCTATCGCCCTTTCGCAATGATCCTTAACGCTTGCGGGCGCGCCGGCATATGAGGGATCCTCGTAGCGTGCCTCGGCGGGGCCGCTCAGAGGCGCGGAAACAAGATAATCCGTCTTTTCGTCGAGCAAAGCCCTGTCGCCCGTGGCGAGAACGTATTGAGAGACCAGATACGGTATAAACAGCTTATCGTCGGATATCTTCGTCCTCACGCCCGTTTTCGGCGGATGCCACCAATGCATGGCGTCGCCTTCGGCATACTGATGCGCGCAGGCGTCTATGATATTTTCCGCAGCCTCATCGGGATCCAGCCATAACAGCGCGAGGCTGTCCTGCAATCTGTCGCGAAGCCCGACTGCGCCGCCCGCCTGGTAGTATCCGCATCTTCCGTTCAGCCTGGATGAAACGATTTGCGGGCACAGCCATCTGTTGTAAAGTATGTCGAGAGTTTTGTCCCCGCTGTCGACGGCGATCGGATTCAGCGAAGAAAAATACGCTTTCGTTTCCGCGATCCCGTTTTCCAGGGACTGCTCCGTCTGCGCCCGAAGAAGTTCCTCGTCTTCCGACATGACGATATAAAACCGCTTTTTACCGCGCGCGGCGAGCGTGAATCGCACGCGAAAACCTATGAGCGGTTCGTCGTGATCCGACGTCGCGCCCTCTCTCACGGGTTCGCGCGACAACCTGGAGCGGTATAGGCTCATATCCGTCGCGCACTCGGACCGTACCCCCACCGTCGCCGCAAATACTCGCTTTCCCGTATTGCAGTTGACGGCGCGGATAGTTCCGTTTTCTTCGGTACACGCACAGAAAGCGCTGCCGTCGGCATTGTCCAAAGACGGGCGGATCGCGTAAAATGCCGTCAGTTCCTTTTCCTCTCCCGAAACGTTTTCGGCGTCCACCGCCGTCACGGACAAAGCTCCGTCCGCCGCAGACGATCGCAAAACGTCGAAGTCCACCCCGTCTATCCGCGAACAAAATACCGTCGCTCCCGGAGAATGCACGACGTATCCGCCTCTGCGAAGTTTATTTATCCTACCTCCGCAGCCGTTTACCGCGACGCGCAGTTCCTCGAATGGTCCGTCCGCCGAAAAATCGTTGTCCCACGGAGCGGTCTTGCCGAAATAGCTGCTGCCGAAATAACAAAAGCCCCCGCCGTTCTGAGTGACGACCACGCCGCCCTTTTTGCCGCAGATCACGTTGGAATACGGTTTTTCGGGGCATCGCGTGACCGTATAGTCGCCGCGGGCATCGAAGCCTCCCGCTCCACAGGGATACAGATCGGGCAAGGCTCTCTCTCCGTCCGATCGGGAGATCACCCGCGCTATCCCCGACGTACGCGACGGCGTTTTCGCCTCGCCGCCGCCTATCAGAAACGCGCCCGCCGTGAGTTCCGCTTCCAGACGGCTCTTTCCCCGCACGTCCACCAGTCTTACGAAATGCAGTCTGTCCAGATCGGAGATCCCGCTCTCGTCGATCAGCGCGCGTTTGACCGTTTCGGCATACAGATCCTCTTCCTTGTAAATTATCGCCAATACGAAATCAATGCGCGCCACCGCGCAAGCAGCGCAAGCCTTGACCCATGCCGAATAGTTCTCGCAGTCGCCGTAACGCAGTACGACCGTCTTTTTTCCTCCGGCAATGCGGTTTGCTTCCGAATCGGCGGAGATGAGTCTGGACAGCACCGCGGACTTCGGCATCGCGCGATACATCAGCTGCGACGCGAGAGAATACAGTATATTCCGCCCCTCGGCGTTGTCGGCGTATTTGTCGAGCACTCCGCCGTCTTTGACGGACTTGGAAGCGTATTCGGCAAAATCGGGACGGCCGAGCATCTCCAGCTTATCGTCCAGAGCCTCTCTGCTGCGAGCGCAGAACTTGACCACCGTGACCGAAGCGCTCTCGCCGGCTTTGACGCGCAGAGTACAGCTTCCTCCGAAACACGGGGCGAGCGTATCGCCCGTAACTTCTTTGTCGGGGGGCGTGTATTCGCCGAAACGCAGTCCGTTGAAATGCGTGGCATCGCAGTCGGGAACGATCTCTGCTCCGATGACGGCGAGCGCGGCATACAGTCCTCCGCTCTTTTCCCTGCTTCTGCGCTCTGCAACGATGGCGTTGCGCTTTTTGTCGAACGAAGTCCCGACGAACAGGTCTTCGAAACACGGATGCGCGGCGTACGCGGCGCGCGGAGCGAGCGCGAGCCTTTCGTAATATACGAATCTGTACTCCGCGGCTTTGTCGCCGTCGTTGCGTATCTCGTAACGGCGCACCTCTCCGCCCAACCCCGGAGGCACGCATATTTTCAGCGACGCCGCTCCCGACGTATACTCCGATCCGTCGCGCGTATATACGACGCGGGCGTTCACGTCTTTGCAAAGCGGCGCGAAAGTGGGAGAACACGCTTTTCCGTCTTCCGACAGGAATAATCCGAAAGCCCCGTCGTCGCGGTATCTGTCGCCGCGGAACACGTTTACCGTATCCGATCCGAAAAACGAATATCCCCTTCCGCAATCGTCTATAGCGAGTCCGTATTCGCCTCCGCACTCAAGACGGACTTTCGGAAATTCGCCCAAAGCGGAGACGTCGGCGTAAGCGTCCGATCGACGGCAATAATCGAAGCCGCTCTTTATGCGTTTGGTCGCCGCCGCGTCGGAGACCGGCTCGGACAGCAATACTTTCGCGCCCGACATCGAACGATCCATGCCGAACAACTCTTTGAGTTTCCCTCCGGTGACGAATTCGGTCAGAGCGCACAGAGCCATTCCCTGATGGTGCGTCATGTGGGAATATACGGTATGCTCTCCGCACGAAAAGTCTATCGCCTCGTAAAATCCGTACGCGCCGTACGCGCCGTACTCGCGCAGAGCGGCAAGCTCTTCCATAGCCGCCTTAGGATCGACAAGAACCGCCAAGGCGGACGAATACGGAGAGATGACGCATTCGTTTTTGGCGCCCGATAGCGCGAGATCGGCTACCCCGTGAGCCTTGTACTGATAATTTCCGTCCCCGTCGAACGCGTAATATCCGCTTTCGCTTATTCCCCAGAATCCTCTGCACTTACGCTTTTTCTGTATCTTTACCGCCCTTATCGCCGAAGCGTACGGCTCCGTCGCCGCAGGCGTCGAGAGGAAAAGTTCGGGCATGAGATATTCGAACGCAGTGCCCGACCACGAAGCAAGCACGGGAGATATTGCGCCGAGTCTGCTCCTGCCCATGGACTGCCACGCGGCGGCGTTTTCCGTCTTTGCGCATCCGATATAGACCGCCAGTCTTGCCTCCGAAGCAAGCAGATCGTAATGTCCGTCGAATACGCGGGCGGCATCGTCCCACCCCCTGCGGAACAGCCCCTTTTCCCTGTCGAAAAAGTATTCGAAATCGATCGCGTCGATAAGCTTTTTCACGCGGTCTGCAAGCATATCCGCTCCGCCGATCTCGCAGAATCCTTTCACCGTTATCAGCGCCGCCGCGAAATTGCCCGAGTCCACAAAAGACACGTACTTCGGAGGGACGATCTCTCCCCGAACGGAATACCAGTTGTACAGGTGCCCGCGGAACTTCGGAAGACGCTCTACCTTTTCGAGCTTTTTTTCCAAGGATGCCAGCGCCCGCTCCGCGGACGACGCGCCCGTCTGTGCGGCGCATACGTCGGCGAGCAGCCAGAATCCCAGATCGGTGGGCGAAGTTGTGGGGCTTTTGCCGTTCGGCGGATAAAGCTGAACATTGTCGCAGGCAAGATCGTCCGACCCCAACAGCTCGAAATATGCGCAGGTCGCGCGGATATAGCCGTACGCAGCGTCCTTTTCGCACCGTTTCGCCGAATAGCGCGTTTTCGTCGGGACAAACGCGAGAGAATATACCGCGAATACGGCGCATACGCAAGCCAACGCCCACATCGAGAAGGCAAAGTTGTGATACGCGACCGCCGCGACGGCGACCGCAAGGAGCGTTCCCGGCAAAGCATAGCGACCCAACGCCGAAACCTTTTCTCCTTTTACCGAAGCGAAAGTTCGCCATGCGGTCAGTCCCTCGCCGTCCGCCGCCGCGGATATCGCGCACCTTACGAGCAAAAGGAACGCATTCGCCGCCCGCACGGGAAGCAGCGCGAAATCCTCCGCCGCTCGGAGCAAGATCCCGCCTGCGCGTCCGATCACGGACAGTTTACGCTTACCCGCGGACGAAAACGCCGTGAACGCGGCTTCCGCAAGAGGCTTTGCGAAGCAGGCGAACAACGCCGCCGCTGCCTGCCATATCCCTCCGTATGCGAAAAACGCGGACACGAGTATATACGCGGCGATCGGCGCGAACAACGAAAACGCATTGGAAAATACGAGATATTTGTACGTCGGATGAAGTTTATATCTGCGCGCAAGAAGTCCGAGAAGCAAAACGTCACCCCTCTTCCAACGTTCCTCGCGCGCATGGTCCGAACATATCCCCCGAGGCGGGCGTTCGAGCGTGACCACGTTCGCCGCCCCCGTATCCGACACCGCGCCTTCGGCTATGTCGTGGCTCAAAAGACGTTTGACGGGCAGAGATCCCGTTTTGACGTAAAACTCTTTCAGCCTGAATATTCCCTTGCCGCAAAATACCGCTCTCGCCGTCATGTCGTAATAAAAATCGGAATGTTCGGCATATCCCCCTCCGCCTCCGATACCGCGCAGAGCGTATCGGGTGTCCGCTCTTCCCACGTCGGGCTTGGCGGTGAAAGTGAGCAGGTCGTACTTTGCGGCGAAAGGATGTCTTATCGAATCTATTGCCGTACGCACGCCGCCGGGATAAAGCGCGTTGTCCTCGTCGAGCACGATCGTATAGACCGTTGCCGGCGCGTCGTGCGGAGTTATATAGACGAATTCGTCGCCTTTGCCCTCGAGCCTGTATTCGGCATATGCGCGCAGAGCGCCTCTCTTGCGTTCTTTTCCGCGATAGCGCTTTCCCTCTCTGACTCTGCGACGCACGAAAAGCCTGAGCCCCTCTCCCTCGTACTCTTTCAGAGCGGCTATAAGCCTGCCGTCCTCGGGTTCGGTCGGCGAATCGGAGGCTCGCAGATCGCACAGCAGACAGTAATCGACGTGTTCGGAGATATTGACCGCACGTATCGAAAGCAGTCTTTCCGCTGCGGCGCGGGCGTCTTTTTCGTCGCTTACCAATACGGGCATCACGACGTCCGTCTTATCGCTTTCCGTGACGGGCACGCCCACCAGAACGGGCGATGGCCGAGAGCCCGAAAAACGCATTGCAACGATCCGTACGGCATACTCCGCTATCGGGAAAAACGCCGCGAAGCAACACAGCGCATACGCGATCCCAACGCCCGCGTTCGGAGCGAACAGGGACGGCACGACCGCCGCCGCGGCCGCCAGCACGAATACCGCCGTTGCGAAAAGCCTCGCTCTGACTTCAGATCCCGAACCTGCGAGCCTCGGCTTGGAAAACCGCAGCTTCGCCTTGATGAGATCCGCTCTGTCGAACAGCACCGTACCGAAGTGGCAGTCCCGCTCTTTTCCGAGCGCAATCGCCGCTCCCGCCACCGATCTTTCGGTCGAGGAAAGGGCGCGCGAAAGTTCGTAGATACGCGCGTGATACGCAAGGCGCGACCTTACGTCCGTATGCGCAAAAACGTCGTCCTCTTCCAGTAATCCCGCGCAGGGACAGAGCGAAGCCGTAAACTCGGCGTTAAACGTCGAACCGAGTTCGGACAGCGTTTGCGACACGCCTTCGAGAGAATCCGCCAATTCCGAGGTCAAAGCCATATACGACAGTCTGACGGACGCCTCGTCGATCTGCGCGTCCCTGTAAACGTAACGCGGATCGGCGCGCTTTCCTCCGTGCGTGAACCAATAAAGGTATCCGTCTTTTTTGCTCCTTCTCTTGTCGGGCTGAACGTCCGACGCGGCGGATTCGCGCGAGCGGTCTATTTCGGTGATCTTGCGGGCGATCGCGCCGAGTTTTGCCACGGTTTCCGCTTCGAATGCGGTCCTCAGCGCGCATATCTCGGGATAAGTAAGCGGCGTATAGCGCATGAATTCGCCGACGTATTCCTTTATCTTCGCTCCGTCGACGCGCCACTTGCAGGACGACAATATGCTCTTTGCGAGCACGCATACCCGCGCCTTCCCGCAGTGCGGCAGGGAAGCGAGTTCGCCGTATCCGCGCTTGGAGATCTTCGACGTCATCTTGTGATAGTCGTCAAGCAGTATCTTTTCGCATCTTTCCAGCTTCACGCCCGACTTTGCTTTTTTCTTGGCGCGCATATAGGCGCGTGCCGCCGACGTCAGCTCCGTCATCTGCGACGGAGTTCTGCCCGCCTTCCCCGGTTTGGACAGCGACAGCGCGAGAGCGCGTATCCTCTCGGGCGTAAGGCAGGTCTCCTCGCCTCCGTCCCTTCCGCGCGACGGCGACGTCAGCACCAACGCGACCAAAACAACCAATATCAATACCAATAAAGCGATAACCGCATATATCAACATAACCGTCTCCGCGCATTCCGCGCTACACGATTATTGACAATACGCGCTTATAAATACCTACCGCGCGGGGCGCCGAAGCATAAAAATACCGCCGCGGCTATGCGCGGCAGCAGTCTGATAAACGATACGTATGCGTCGGAGCTCCGTTTCCGTGAGCCCTATCGTTCAAGAGGATCAGTTTTGTCCCGAATAGTCTCCTTCCCCCGAGTCTTCGGCAATGGCGGAGAGCCAATTTATATTCTGGTAGACTCTCACGTAGTCTATCTCGAACACGCCCGAGCCGCCGTCGTGAGAAAACTCCCCTATCTTCTGTCCGTGCGGTCCGTATGCGTCGCCCGCGTCGATCTCACAGGTAAAGCGCAGAAACTCGCGCACCTGAGCCACTCCTCCGTCGTCGGTCGCCCACATCGGGTCGCCGTCCACGTAAAACACGTAATACTGCGGAGTCCACAGCAATGCGAACGTATGGAAATCCCCGTCGTAAAGGTCGTTGTCTTTGAGATCGAATATTTTGGACGATACCTGCGCCCCCTCCGCGTAACCGTCCCAGAGCAAAGCGTGTCCCATGCGCGACATATCGTCGTTGCCGCGGAGGAACGCAGATTCGAACACGTCTATCTCCGTGCCGTCCGTTCCGCTGCCGTTGACCATACGCTGGTAGGACGATTGCAGCCAGAAAGCGGACCACATCCCCTCTTTGCGAGGAAAGCGCACCCGCGTTTCGTAATATCCGAAAGCCTGCCTGAAAAGATATTCGTCTTCGCGGTAGTCGGTTTGAGGACGGTCGTTGTCGGGGTTGTATATCACTCCGTCGCCGTCCGTAAGAGGCTTCTCGATCCTCGTTTCGAATCCGCCCGTGTACCTGCCCGCGCCCGTTCCGCCGAAATAAGCCGCGTTGGCGTTGCAGACCTCGCAGTCGTGGTCGGCTATGTACTCGGAGCGTATCACCGCCGTGCCGTCGGACGATACCGATACCATATCGGGACACCAGTAACAGGCGTATTCGGGGTGCTTGTCGTCCTGAGACGGCCAACGTACTCCGTGCACGGACGCAGTCCATATCTCGGGATTCAGCCCCATGTTGTCCGCATATGCGGGATCGTAATCGAAATTGTCGATAAGAGTCGGGTACCAGCCGTCGCCCGTGATCGGGACTCCGTCGGACGCAAGCTTCTCCCTGACCGCATCGGGATCGTTGTCTACGGCGCCGTTATAAAAATAATCCGACGTCGCATTTGCGCCGAGCTGCGAAAGATCGGGCAATGAAACGTCGAAATCACCGAGTATCGGTTCGGGCTCTGCGACCGCGCCCGAACAAGCCGTCAATGCGAACGTCAGCGCGCATGTGATGACGAGCATGACGGAAAAAAGCGTACGCGAAACAGATCTACTCATAATTCCTCCGATAAGCCGCGTTTTTACGCGAACGTTAAAGCGTTTTGATATAAGCTATTTCCGCGTCGTTGAGATAACGGTACGCTCCGCGCGCGAGACCGCCGAGCCTGATCGCGCCTACCGCTATCCTTTTCAGAAAGACCACTTCTTCCCCGACAGCAGCGAACATACGGCGTATCTGCCTGTTTTTTCCTTCCGAGATCGTGACTTGCAGTTTGCTGACGCCGTCCTCGAAAGCGAGCAGTTTTACCTTGCTCCTGCCGGCTTTTGTGCCGTCGTCGAGTATCACGCCCTTGCGCAGCTGTGCGAGCTTGTGCTCGGGGATCTCGCCT
>DVKK01000057.1 GCA_018716085.1 Candidatus Ornithoclostridium excrementipullorum
CCGTCCGCCCGATCGGGCGGACGGAAGAGTTCGGGAAACACGGCGACTGTACGCGTACCACTTTTGTGCGGCGTATCGGTTGCTTTTTGTTTTTTGCGTGCATAAGAGCCGTGTTTTCGCACTTTTTCGCAGACAGGAGCGAGGCGGGAGCACGGAGCGTTTATCCGCTCTCCGCTGCCGAAACGCGGGAGCGCTCGAAGTCCGCCTGTCGAAGAGGGAATGCGGCTGCCTCTGTTTTTCGGACAGACCGCCGCCGATACGGATGTGGTTTCTCCGTAAAGACGGATCGAACGTGCGAAGTTTTTCGTTTTACATATTGACAGAGGCAGGCTTATATAATATAATAAAAATATACGCGTGAGCGCACGCGCAATATATTGCGTTCGCAAAGAACGATATACGGAGCGCATACGCACGGGCGCGCAGACTCGGACACGTCTGTCGGAAACGCGCGCAGAGGTAAGAGGGAATTGAAAAAGAGAGAATCAGGCGACGAGATTATAAAGAACCGATCGATAAGGGCGGCGAGCAAACGCCGCAGTTTTACGAGCGCTTTGGTCGTCTTTCTCATTGCCGCATTACTGTTGACCGGCGCGGTGTGGGGGACGATATCTTTCATCGACGCCAATTCTCTGCGCATCTATATCGACAGAAGCGACGTGGGGGCGATATCTCTTTCCGCAAGCCGCGATTTCAACAGCGCGTCGTCCGTGCTCAGAATGAAAGGCCCCGACGAGATGAACAATACCACATACGAGTGGATACGACAGCGGTCGGAGATACTCGGCAAGGACGGCGATCATCACGAACAGAACGTGATAGCGTACAGTTTTTACCTTCGCAACATGGGACAGTCCCCTCTGCTTTATACTTCGTCGATAGTGCTCAACAGACTTTCGCGCGACGTCGAGAACGCCCTTCGCGTGATAGTGATAGAGCAGACGGCGGCGGAAGGGGAACAGACCGACGAGCTTACCGGGTACAGCGCGGTATGCTATGCCATGGCGGACTTCGACGGCAACGCCGAATATATAAGTTACGATACCGACGACAAGGCGACGCAGATCCCGAGAGACCTCGAGCCGGGAGAATTTCAGCTCGACGCGCTTCTGGAAAGCAATCTGACGGTGCCTTTCGCAGGTCACGGTGAGGACGAAGAGACCTGTACGGTCTTCGAACATACCGATTCGCTGCTCCTGCCCGAAGAGGTGAAGAAATTCACCGTTCTGGTATGGGTGGAGGGATCGGACAGCGACTGTACCGACGCGATAATCGGTTCGTACGTCAATTTCGAATTTTTCTTCGAGGTGACGGATCCGAACGCGGAGGTCGCATAAGGGAAACGAGAGGGAAAATATGGGAAACATGCTGGAATTCGTAAAGGCATTCCTGGGAGTGCTCTGGGAGGGCGTCAGCGGGATATTCGTGGGGATATTCGGCGGCATCTTCCAGATGTTCAATTTTCCGGAATACTACGACGCTTTTTGGGTCTACTCCGGTGAATGGAACGCGGGAGGCTGGGTCGTCGCGATCCTGTTGGTCATACTCGTCGTCGCGATCCTGGCGGCGCTCGTATGGCTGGTCGTATGGGGGTTGATACGCATAGTCAGGCGTTTCCGCAAACCGGTGATAAATCAGGACCTTCTCGACGAGATCCACGGACTGAAAAAACAGATAGTCAAACTTACGCGTGAAAAAGACCGTATCCTCGCCATGAAAGTCCACGCTGTCGGCGACGAAGGAGCGCTCGCCGCACTCGACGAAGAGGGCGAGACCGCGGAAGGAGGGGAGGAGAAGCTCGCCGCGGGCGAAAGCCGTTTCTTCAAACTGACCGAAGTGGATCAGATATACGAAAATTACGTGCCGCCCGTTTACGACGACGAGATAACGCTCGAACAGATATGCGACAGATTCCGCAATTTTGCCGCAAGCAGACTGCGCCTCTATTACGAGCCGAGGATAATACGGCTTTTCTGGGCGGGTATGTCCACGACGCGATTGCTGATCCTGCAAGGTATTTCGGGTACGGGTAAAACGTCGCTCGCCTATGCGACGGGGCAGTTCCTCGACAATCCCGCGACGATAGCTTCCGTTCAGCCTTCATGGCGCGACCGTACAGAGCTTTTCGGATATTTCAACGAATTCACCAAGCGCTTCAACGAGACCGAAGTCCTGAAAAAGATGTACGAAGCGACATGGAACAAGAATATCTACATCACCGTGCTGGACGAAATGAATATCGCCCGCGTCGAGTATTACTTCGCGGAGATGCTGTCCATTCTCGAAATGCCGTCGCGCGACAACTGGATCGTCGACCTCGTGCCGAGCGGCTGGCCCAACGACCCCAAGCACGTCGTCAAAGGCAGATTCACGCTGCCGCAGAATATGTGGTTCGTCGGTACGGCGAACAACGACGACTCCACGTTCGCCATTTCGGATAAGGTCTACGACCGCGCGATACCCATCAACATCAACTCAAAGGGCGTACCGTTCAACGCCCCCGACACGGATAAACTCTACGTGTCGTTCGAACACGTGGAAAATATGTTCAAAAAGGCGCAGGAAGAACATAAGGTCTCGCAGGAGATAATAGACAAGATAAATACTTTGGACGATTACGTCATCGAACATTTCAGACTGGCGTTCGGTAACCGTATCGTCAAACAGCTCAAGGAGTTCGTTCCCTCTTACGTTGCCTGCGGCGGTACCGAGATCGACGGGATAGACTACGTGCTGTGCAACAAGATCCTTCGCAAATTCGAATCGCTCAACCTCGGCTTCATCCGCGACGAGATAGACGGTCTGTGCGACTATCTGTCCGAGCTGTTCGGCGAAGAAAACATGGGCGAGAGCAAAGAATATCTGCAAAGACTGAAGAAACTGTTCTGATCCGCGAAGCGGCGGACCCGTCCGTCGCAAACGGCAGCGAAAAATCCCCTACGGAGGGCAAAAAGACAATGGAAAAGGCGAGAAAAAGCAGACTTTCCGACAAACAGAAAAAGGCGATCAACATCACGGTCATCACCGTGGAGATACTGATCGTCATTTTGGCGATCGCGTTTTCGGTATCGATATTGCTGTCTACCGGTTACGAAACGTCTACCGATTTCGGCGACGCTTCGGTAAGGCTCATGCCTGTGCTCAGCGGAAGTATGAGCGGCGACAACCCGGACAGCTTCGACGAAGGCGATCTTATCATAGTCAACAAGGCGACGCCGGAGAGGATCGCGGAGCTCGAAGTCGGCGATATCATAACCTACGCGGGCAATGTGGGCGGCGGACGCGGCTTTATCACCCACCGCATAGTCGACGTGGAACAGTTTACCAATTCGCTGGGCGATACGTACAGGATATTCTACACCAGAGGCGACGACGAGGCGGAAACGGTCGAGCCGACCGCCGTTTACGAGACCGAGGTCGCAGGTATCTACTCGTGGAAGATAGCGGGGCTCGGTTCGGCGATATACTGGCTGCAACAGCCGACCAATTTCTTCCTGGTCGTCATGCTTCCTCTGATACTGCTGCTCGTGTATAACATCTATCTCGTGATACGCATGGTCGTGGAGGCGAAGATCAGAAAACAGCAAAGGCAGACCGAGCTGGCGATCGAAGAGGCGAGAAACGCGGCGGCCCTGGACGAAGAGGAGATCAAACGCCGCGCGATAGAGGAATATCTCGCGTCGAAGAACGCGGCTTCGCCCGCGGAGGAAGATAAGGGGGCGGCGGACGCTTCGACTTCTCCGGACGCGGACGGCTCCGACGACGCGGCAAAAGAGCCGAACGACGAAAAGGGAGAGAAAACCGACAAAGAATAACGGTCTTTCGGGATAAGGCAGGGAAATGGACGACAGGCGCAGATTCGAGGAGTATGTGGAAAAGGTGAACGCATTGATGCGTTCCGAGGAGTTCTACGCCAATTTCCGCCGCCGTCTGCGCGCTTCGCGTCCCGAATTGAAGCTGAACAAGAAGGACAGGAAGAAGCACTTCGAGCTGGACTGGATAGAGATGATCGAGTCGTGCATCACCAACCTCGACAACATCGTCAGAAATCCGCGCAAATTCATTGTCGTCGAAGAAGACATAGTGGACATATCGCTCGCGAGGGCGATATCCACGGAGTCGATCAAACATCTCGCTCAGCATACGAACATGATCGCCGCGGTCGATAAAGAGGGCAACGTCACGCCCAACCGCATATTGAATACGACCAAAGAGGAAAGTTTCGAGGTCTACGAAAACAGATTTATCTATACTCTGCTGAAAAATCTGTCCAATTTCGTTTCGCGCCGCCTGGACGCGATCAAAATGTCTTACGTCAACGACCATATACTCGAACTGACGGCGAAAGCCAATTTCTATATGGGCAAGACGAGAGTATTCTACAATCTCGAGTTGTCGGGATCGCTTCCCTCCGATCCCGAACGGGAAGCGGAACAGAGCAGGGATATCGAAATATTGCAGAGAGTGACCAAACTGCAAAGGATCATCAGCGACTTTCTGTCGTCGCCTTTTGCCAAGCAGATGGTCAACAGCGCGCCCGTAAGGCCGCCGATCACGCGTACCAACGTCATTCTGAAAAACCCCGATTTCAAAAAGGCTCTCGTGCTGTGGCAGTTTATAGAAAGTTACACCAAGATGGGCTTTCAGGTCGAAAACGACGTCAAGAAGATCCCCGTGGACGACAAGGTCGAAACTGCGGTGAGCGATATGATGTGTTTTTCCAACATGATCATGGAGGGGCTGATACAGGGCGAAGCGCAGGACGCGGCGTTCTACGACGAGGCGAATATCACGGAAGAGGACGTCAAGGAAAAAGAGGTCGAAAAGGCGGAGGAAAGACAGGACGAGGCGATACCTCCCGAAGAGGAAAAGGAAGTCGAACAGCCCTCGGAGCAGGAAGTCGCCGAGCAGGTGCCGCAGCCGCAGGAAACTCCCGAAGAGAGAGGAGAAGAGGGGGAAGAGGAGAGTCCCGAGGACGCGTCCGAAGACGAGACGCGGCCCGAAGAGGAAAAGGGCGAGGAAGAGGAGCTTCCGTCGGACTTCGGCATCGCCGAGATCCGCAATATGTTCCAGCAGACGGATACCAAGGTCACGAAGGCGGAACTGCGCCGTATCAATCTGGCGATCGACAGGGTCTTGCTCGCCGAGCGCGGAGCTTCGGCAAAACGGAAGACGGACGTCGCGGAGATACAGAGCCGCCAGCAGGGCAAGGAGAGAGAGGATCTGCGCAGACAGCTCGAAAAGGAAAAGGAGACCGTGGAACGCGTGCTCGCCCGAAAGGAAAAGATGGAAGAAAAGCAGCGGCAGGCGGCGGAAAGACAGCGCCTGCGCGCCGAACGGAGATTGAAAGAGATAGAGGAAAAACTGGAGAGGGAGAGCGTCGCGGAGCAACCGGGCGAGGAGTACGAAAAACTCGAAGAGGTAGTTACCGAGAGCATGGCTCCGATGCTTGCGACCGACATGACGGATATAGACGGAACGGACGCTCCCGATCCCGCAGTCGGGCGGGAAGAACCGGGGACCGCGGCGCAAAGCGAGGACGCGGAAAAGACGCCCGAAAAAGACGACGCGGCGCCGTCCCGACCCGAGGAAGACGGCGAAATGCGAGCGGAGGCAGAGGACGGGGAAATACCCGGAGAAGCTGTCGTCGAAACCGCGGAAGACAAGTCCGAAAAGAGCGAAAGCGCAGTTGCGGAGCAGAGCGACGACGTGATGATCGTTTCGAAAAAAACGAAGAAAAATTCTACGAAAAAAGGTTCGGAAAGATCGGACGAAAAGATCGGCGCGAAGAGTCCCGAAAAAGTAGAAAAGACCCTTGCGCCGCGAAAGAACATAAAGCCGTCCGGAGGCGGTAAATGAGCGAAAAACATGCGGCGGACGGAAAGAAAGTAAAAAAGAAAAAATCCCTGCCCGTGTTGATTATCGACATTATAGTCGTGGCGGTTTTTCTGTTTGCGGCGGGGTGTCTGCTGACCGTGACGATACAGACCGCCATGGGAAAAGATCCGTCGCTGTTCGGATACCGCACGATGGCCATACTGACCGATTCTATGACGGGCACTTACGACCGAGGCGACGTGATAATCGTAAAGGAACTGAGCGACGGGCAGCGAGAAACTCCCGGCGAGGCGATCGCCGCGGGGGATGTGATAACCTTCGTCGCGCCCGAAGGGTTCGGCGCGGTCGAGGGATACAACGTGACCCACAGAGCGGTCGAAGATCCGTATATCGGCGAGGACGGCAGATGGTACGTCGTCACCCGGGGCGACGCGTCGGCGAGCCGCGATCCCGTACCCGTTCCCGTGGACGATATAGTCGGCAAGGTCGTGGGCAGCAGCGCTTTTCTGGCGGGACTGCAAAGCTTTTTCGGACATTGGTACGGCTATGCGATAATAGTGGTGATACCTCTGCTCGGTATCCTGATATGGCAGATAGTCTGGTTCGCCAAAGAAAGCGGCAGGGCAAAACGCGAAAAGCTCGCCCGATACGAGAGCGAAGAGAAAGAGAAACTGGACAGACAGCTTCGTGAAAGAGAGGAAGAGTTGAAGAGGATCGCCGTGGAAGAGTATGAGAAGGCCCACGGCAAAGACGGTGAAAAACAGTGAAAAGCGCGAAAGTTCTGATCCCGATATTGGTCGTTGTGCTGTTGGTCTGTATGATGGCGCTGACTTTCGCGTGGTTTGCCGAAACCATGGAAGAAGCGCGGTTGGAAAACATCTTTCGCGTAGGGCAGGCGGCGCAGGTCGTGCTTTCGGACGACGGAGGCGCGCTCATCGGAGCAAAATACAACGGACAGCTCGGCTTTACCGAAGACGGAACGCCTTATCCCGACGGAGATCCGGACGAAACTTACGTTGCGGAATATCATATCGGAGTGACTATGCTCGGTTCGTCGGATATGGCGTTGAGAGTGGTCCCCGACGGATTGGTCATAATCCTGGACGAATACGCTTCGACGGCGAGCGCGGCGTATCTGATCGCCAACGTGATATCGGATTTCGACGGTTATGACGCGTCGGCTTCGCATATAGGCGCGGCGGCGCAAGATCCCGACGGAGGGCTGGAGTTTTCCGACCCGACAGACGGAAGCGAACCGTTCCTTTATACGGACGACGGCACCGCGAACGGGGAACCTCTGGCGGTGAGGCTCGATCCCGTAAACGCCGCCAAATATTTCGCCGTGGAGATAGCGAAATTCGACGGAACGGAGCACGGCGCGATCTCGGAAACGGTCGTGTTCGATTACGAGAGCGGAGAGGTGTCGGCATCTCCCGACGCGGCGGTGCAGATCACGCTTTGCATACGCATATCTTACGGATACGCGTTGGCGGACGGAACGGGGGAGCCGTTCCCGTTTGCGGACAACGCGTTCAAAGCGAGCACTTTCGAATTTACCGTTACGGCGAGCGCCGAAGCGGTGTAAAAGCCGATACGTATCGGCAATCATCTGCCCGAAAAGGGCAAGGAGAACGATGGATAGGAGCAGAAGAACAACCATCCTTATCGCCGCGGCGATAGCGCTTGTCGTCATTCTTTCGATAGGCGGCGTTTCGCTTGCCGTGTGGATAGGCGACGACGGCGAGGGCAGTTCGTTCGAGTTTACGGTGGAAGGATGGGACGATCCGTCCGTAAGGTACCTGCTGTTCGAGGCGACGGGCGAGGGCGGCGAGGCGCTGACCCTGACCTACGACGACGCGGCGGGCTGTTTCGCCGCGGCGGACGGGAGCGGGGCCTATTACGGCGGCGCCGTATCGGAAGTCACCGCGGTAGGCTATACGGGAATAATCGAGGAACTGCTCATTCCCGCGCAGATAATCGTCCGCTCGGACGACGGACAGCCGTACGCCGACGGAGTGACCGCCTCCGCCGCGAACGTAGTCGCCGTGGATATGCCCGACGTGGAGCAACCGAACGGCGCGGCGCTCAGACTTATATCCGAACTGACCGTCGGGGCAAACGTCGCGTATGTGTCGGCGCACTCGTTTTCGTACTGCGAATACCTGACGAGGGTCGTGTTCGAGCCCTCATCGGTAGCCGTTACGCTGGGAGATTACTGCTTTTTGCGCTGTCCGCTGTTGGACGAAGTGGTCGAGGACGGCAGGACGGTCATTCGCGGGGAAGGCTGTTTCGGCTGACGGCATACCGCGTTTTGCCGCCGCGCGCACGGGTGCGGCGTATCGGAATACGACCGAAGATCACGGCTCCGCAGAGGGAGCTTTTTTTATTGCCGAAAAGCGGCTTGCCGAAAAATCGGGGCGTAGGGAAAAACCGAAAGGAAAAGCCGAAAAAATATTAACTGACCGCAAAGAATTTTCGGGAAGCTATTGACACGCCGCCGCATATGATATATTATATTAATATAATTAACGCGCGGACGCCGCGCGGAGTATGATAGGGAGGAGATATGCGCAAAGGCATTGCACTGGCAACCGTGTTTACGGCGATAGCGGTCGCGATCGTCATGGTCGGTTCGGCTTTTGCGTTTTTCGGCAACGTTCCCGACACACAGACCATCAGCATAGGCGCTTACGACGAATTCTCGATAAGCCTGGGAGAGGGCGAGGAGCAGGGCTTTCTTTCTCCGCAGACCGCCGCGTCCGACAACAGCGGCGACGCATTGGGAGAGAATTACGTGTCCGTGACCGTTCCCTACACAGTAGCGGATATGGAGGGCGTGACGGCGATAACGCTCGAAGTCTACGACGTCTATTCCTGGACCGCGGACGGCGCTCCGCTCGCCGAGGATATCGCGGCTTACGTCAACGCCAATTTGCAGTGCCGTATATACGCGCAGGGAGCGCAGGCTCCCGCATGGGGTACGACGACGTACGCTTTGCCGTCGGTCGCTCCCGGCGCGGAGGGCAGCGTGATCATGGACGTAAAACTCGCGCTGACGGACGAGGAAACTCCCGAAGAGCTTATGGGAGCCGTCCTTACCGTCAGGATCGGGGTGGAGAAGACCGTGGCGGGGGCTTGAGCGTTTCCGTGAAAGAAAGGCTCATCTGAGCGATATTGAGAAAGGGAGAAAAAGAGGGAAAATGAGAGAACTGTCCGCAAAAACGAGACTTATCGCGGCGATCACGGCAATAGCCGTGGCGCTTGTCTGCGTTTTCGCGGCTGTTTTTTATACGCGCGCGGGTCTTGAAACGCCTGCGGGCGAACCCGAGCAGGGCGAAGTCGCGGCGGCGCAGCCGTTGGACTACGGCGACGCAACGGGCGGCATACCTTCGGGCGCGGTCGCGATCGGAGATCAGACGGCGTTTTACGCCTTTATCAACGGCACTGCAAGCTACGGCTATCTGACCGCCGATATAACGCTTTCGACGTGGGTCAGAGGGGATCTCGTTTTGGAAAGCGGCAGGACTCTTGACGGCAACGGACGTACCGTGACCGTAAACAATGCCGGTTCCAACAATCATATGAGTCCGTACCTCGGCAGTTTCGAGGGCAATACGCACATCGGAACGCGCCAGAATTATACCGATTGGTGGGCTGCCGACAACGTGAACGGGACGTATGCTCTCGGCAACGGCAAATCCGCGTACGCTTTCAGCGACATCGTTTCCGCAAACTACGGCACGATCAAAAACATGAAAGTAGTCATGGCGGGCAACGCGGACAGCGCTATCGAACATATCGCCATATCGCCGGAAGACGGAAACGTCGTGATGGGCGTTATAGCGGGCTTCAATGCGGGCACGATACAGAACGTATCCGTCACGATCAACGACAGATACGGTCTGCTGCCTTCCGAACTCATCGTGGAAGGAGAATCGAACACCCGCCTGTATTCCGTTCAGGATATGGTCGCGGTCGGAGGGATCGCGGGGTACAATACGGGCAATATCGTCGGGTCGGAAGTTTCGATCCCGAACGGCGCTTTGGGCGTATTCAAAGCGGAAAAATATTTCGACAACGGTAGACTGTGGCCGAACAATGTTTCCGGTACCGTTTACAATTTCCCGATCGACAGCGGGTCTGTCGGCGGCGTTGCGGGCGTAAACGACGGAGGATCCGTGGACGGCGTGTCGGTCAGCGGGACTGCGTGGCTGTACAACAATGTCTGGCATTATCAGACGAGTTATACGGGGCTTGTCGTCGGTTTGGCTAATCTGACGACGGCGTCGGCGACGTACAACCTCGACGGAAGCGCTAATTGGACCGTGGCTCCGGGAAAGATCAACAATCTGGAGCTGTCGTGGGCGGGAGGATGTTCTTTCGTCGCGGAAGCGCATGCGAACGCGTCCTTGCAGACGAACGTGGTCAAAGATACGTATGTCAGCGTAGGCGCTTACGGAACGGGATTTCCTCAAAGCAGCTGGACGGCAACGGGCAACTACGTCGGTATAATCGGCGGAAGACTCGGCACGAGCGCGACGAATACTTCGCTCGCGAATTATATCAACGTTTACAATACCGATTTCGGCTCGGGCAGGTGGAATTATCATCCCTGGGCGATCAAAGAGGTCAACAGTACGTATTCGCTCGATACGGCGGATATGCCGATATTCGGATACGGCGACGGTGCGACAAACTATACGAGAACGGTGAACGATCCCGTCACTCGCATGGACGGACAGGCGCGATACGGCGACGGAACGAATCTTACTTCCGTCGGCGCGACGGCTTCTTACATATGGTCGGGTTATGTGGACGATTCGGGCGAGGCGCATTCGGGACTGTTGCAAAACATAGATCTCGGAGGGCTGTCCGACTTTGCGGGAAGGTCGCATAAGATATTCAAATTCGAAGGATACGTGGGCGGCGCTCTCGTAAACGGCGAGGGCGGCGACGATTACGACGGAGCCGATATAGGGATATCGCACTTCGCGGAGATCCCGCAGTATTCCTCCGCGGGCAGCGTATCTGTGGAATACCGCTATTCCGTCACCGCATACGACTTCCACGACAGCGCTTCCGTTCAGGCTTTCCTGTCGGGAGAATCGTCGTACGGTTTCGGTTACGCTTTCGCCAACGCCGTGATAATGACGGGCGCGAATTCGGTGTCGGGACTTGTCGCTTCGGGCGAAAGAGTCCTCGCGGACTGGAAGACTCTCGACGGAAGAGGCAATACGCTCTCGGTCGGCATGAACGCGGGAGTGAGTTCGTATGCCTCGTCGCAGTCGGTAGGCGGGGTGTCTTTCTATGCGGTAGGCGATCTCATCTCCGTCAACAACGGCACCGTCAAAGACGTTACGGTCAATTTCGATTCGGCGGCGGCAAGGCAGATCGGTCTGCTGTCGGGTTCCTCGGCAGTGGCATACGGAGGCATAGTCGGTATAAACAACGGCGAGCTCTCCAACGTCGCCTATAACGGCGCGGGAGGCACGAATACCGCTCTCACGCTCAACGCGCAGGGCGTCGGTTACGTCGCTCTGGGAGCGGTGGCAGGCATCAACCTCGGTTCGATGAACGGAGTGTCGGCGATAATCTGGCAGGATCTCGGCTCTTCGGGCGCGGGCAGCGGTACGTTCGTGGGCGGCATTGCCGGTCTGAACGTCGGCGCGGGCACGCTCAAAAACGCAAAGATCATCGACGGCGTGGCGACCGCCTCTATGACCGCCGTAGGAGGAGAGGCTTATCTCGGAGGTATCCTCGGTCTCGGCGCCAACGGAACGGGCGGCGGACGTACGGTAGGAGCTCTTTCGGTCACCGGTACTTCGACGGATTCTCCGTTCGGGAACTGGTTCTTTGCCGGTAAGCAGACGATGACGGCAAGTTCGGGTACTTACGTAGGTATGCTTGCGGGCGGAGCGACTTCGAGCGCTGTGGCAAGCGCCGACAACCCCGCTATCGCCGGTATGGTAGTCGCGATGCCGGATTCGGAACACGAATTGGGTTGGTTCACTCCCGATGCGGGGACGGCTTCGCTGCTCGGCAGAGCGGACGGGACCGCGAGCGCCGCGGGATATATAGCGACGGATCTCGTCGGAGGATACGTAGTCGTGGCGCAGGACGCGTCCGACCTCTTCGTTTCCGCGGCGATATCCGATTACAACGGCGCTGTGAACGCCGACGGCAGCGCGAGCGTTACGTTCGTTTCCGATATATATCAGGGTCATCAATACATAGAACAATTCACCTCGCTGACGGCGGAATATCTGTATGCGACGGGGTTGGAACAATACGCGACCCTCGTCCCGAATATACAGTCTTCCGCGCAGACAGTGTCTTTCGCGGCGGGCGCGGCTTCGGCACAGAACGCCGCAAACGAGAACAATTACGCGCAGACGGTCGTGCTGCATTACAGATATACGGCGAGGATAAATCAGACGTTCAGCGATTCCGACGGATCGTCGTCGCAGCACGCTCTGACGCTGTTCCTTTCGGGAAAAGCGCGGGAAGCGGGCCTCTCCGCATATCCCGGATCTTACAAAGCGATCGCTGCGGGCGCGGCTTCGGCACGGATAACGGGAGCTTTGACGCTGAACTCCGCTCCTTCGGGGATCGTGTTCTCCGCTCCGAAAGAAACGCTCGACGGCGGCGGCAATACCGTTACTTTCGGCACGGCGGCGGCGTCGTTCGATACGGCAGGTTATTACTTTGCGGACGGGGATCGCAACGCGACGGGCGATCTCGTCGCAGTCAACGAGGGGACGATCTCCGATCTCGACATAGTTATAAACGGCTCGCGCGATCTCACCGGAAGCGATATCCTGTACGCGCCCGCCGCGGCGGTCAACCTCGGCACGATGAGCAATATCGGAGTCACCGTAAACGCGCCGCTGACGGTGTCGTCTTCGGGCGGCTGCGCCGTCGTCGGAGGAACGGTCGCGGTAAACGCATATCCCGCGTCGCTGACAAACATCGGATATAACGCGAACGCCGCCGTGACCCTTTCGGGTAGTTATTCGCTCGGATATATCGGCGCGGTCGGCTTCAACTCCGAAGGATCGGCGGAAGGTCTTACCGCGGTTTGGAACGCGGGGATCTATATGGGCGGTTCGGACGGCGCCGCGAATATTTTCGGAGGCGCGGTAGGCGCGACGACAGGAGGCAATGTTTCCGCCGCGTCGGTCACGGCGGGCGCTATCCTCGGCGACGACGGACTTCTCGACGGCGGACAGTATACGAACGCGATCCGCATCGTACTGAGCGGCGGAGGGAGCGCTTCGGTCGGAGGCATAGTCGGTTCGATCTCGGGAGGTTCTCTCTCGGATTCGGCTTTGACTGCGAACGCGGACGTCGCCGTCGTCAAGAACGGCGGAGGCGTCGCTGGGAATTTCGACGTCGGAGGCATAGCGGGCACGGCTGCGGGAGGTTCGCTGTCGGGAGTGACCGCGGGCGGGTTCGGAGCTTTGGCGTACGTCGGCGCGGGCAGCGCCAGTATAGGCGGCGCCGCAGGCGCGTTGGACGGAGCGACCTCCGTGAGCGGAGCGGTCGCGGCGCTGAGCGGCGGCGTTTACAACAACGACGGAGGCGATTACGGATATTTTGCGGGCCGTTCCGAGAACGGAGTTACCGTTGAGAATTCTTTCTGGCACGTGTTCGACGACGCGGCTTTTGCTATCAACGCCGTCGGAGCGCCGTCCGTGTTCGGCGACGGCGACGCGCCCGCGCTGACTTCGTCCGCGGGTTACAGAGTAACGGATACTGCGGGATCGGTAACGGATTACGCGACGTTCGGCGTTTCGGTCTCCGGGTCGTCGCTTACGCTGTCCGTGACGAATATGCTTCCCGATTTCGCCGCGTCGGCGCAGCTTAGCGCCTCGGGATCGGATCAGGGGGCGGCGCAGGTCACGGTCGCGGGAGGGGACGGCTCCACGACGGAACTCACGATCGGTTCGTACGTGAGGATATATACCGACAATTCGAGAGACGAAAATATGCTTCTGTCCTTCCTCTCGGGGCATGCCTATGCGGTGGTCGCGGGCGCGCACAACGTAAGAGGGATCGACGGAAGGGGCGGCTGGGCAGACAGCGCTTACAGATATTACGGTTGGTACGCGGGCGCGGATGAAGCTCAGCTGATAGCGAGGAACGCTTCGTCGTCCGATAAGAACGTCACGATGTCTTCCGGCACGGAGATAGGTCTTGTGCTGGGTGCGGGCAAGACGTTGCACGGCAACGAAAGCGGAGGCTACACCGTGACCGTCACGGCGGATATGGACAAAAATATCGCGCCCGAGGTCATGATATGGAGGGAGGAGACCCAAAGCGGCACTACCGAGATCGTCAATTCGGGACTTTATGCGGCAAAGGGAACGTTCCTTGCCCGCAACGAAGGCACGTTGCTCGAACTTTCCGTCACGGTTGGCTCGGGCGCCGGGGACGCGCTCGTCGTGGATTACGGCGACGTGATCGGGCTCGCGGAAGACGCTTATCCCCCCGCGGAGCAGGTCGGAGCGGACGGCACGGCGTTCACATCGTACAACGGCGTCATTTTCGGAATGCTGATAGGCGTCAACAGAGGCGTTATAAGCGGATTCCCGTCGGTGACCTACGATAAGATCACACGGCTCACTGCGGACGGCAGTTACGGCGACGCGATAGTCGGCGGCATGGTCGGCGCTCAGTTGGGCGAAGGCTCCGTGATAGAGGACGTGGGAGAGGTCGTGTTCGAGGCGGAGACGGGCGTATCCGTCACCGGCAGCGGCATGATAAACCGCATATCCGTAGGCGGACTGATAGGTATGGTGTCCAACGAGGACAACGACACGTCCATCGACGGGCTCGCCGTCGAGATGAAGGCGTACGGGTTTATAGATATAGACGTCAGTCACAATTTTGCGGCGCTCGGCGGTATCGTAGGCGACCTTCGCGGCGTTATGTCGGGGGCAAGGTTCGAGACGGAGTATCTGTCCCGTATCCTTATCAACGGCACGCTGAGCGGCGGCACCGCCGCGCTCGGCGGATTAGCAGGCGTGATCAACGGCGCGACCGTCGGCACGAGCGTGGTCAAGGGTATCGGATATATGTACAACGGCGTGACGACCGACAGCGCTTCGGCAAGCGCTTCGCTCGACCTGTATTCGGGCGGAGCGGTAGGATTGGGTGCGAACTACGCCGTCGATACTTCCACCGCCGCCGCGACTTACAGGCGCATCAATCCGTCCGTGATAGACAGCGTTTACGTGGACTTCGAGGGATATCTGCGCGCGCTTGCGGGCACCAAGGTCGGCATAGTGACGGGCAGACTGTTCGACGGAGTGACCGCCGACGCGGTCGCCGTCAACGCCGACGCGGTCAGAAACGTCGTGTGGAAAGTCAATTATTACGGCGACGTGCCGTGGGCGAGCAGCGAATACGTGGACAACGTATCCACGGCGTTCAACGAAAGGGACAATCTCGCGGTGTTCGGATACGCTCCGCAGACCGTAGACGGCTATGACGCGGCGCGGGCGCAGATGGGTATGCGCCTCTGGGTGACCAACAACCGCTATTCGGGAGAGACCAACAACACGATCTCCGCAACGTGGCAGTCCTCGGGCAATCTGCGTATAACCGTGGACAACATCACGTCCGCGGAGGATTACGAGGCTTTCACCGCATATTTCAACGGCAACGCTCAATCGGGCGAGGACGGCATAACCAGGATCTCGACCTATCATTCGCTCGGCAGCGGGGATCCGGTCGCCGCGACCGCGACGGTGAACGTCGCCGACAGACTTGCGAGTTTCGCGTCCGCCGGCGGTATGGCTTCCGCCCACGGCGTATATGTCATAAGATTCGTGTTCGACGAAGTGCTCATATATAATCAGGCGGAGCTTATGACCTTCATCTCCGGAGGCAAGAACAGCGTTTCCAAGACGACGGCGGGAGCGACTAACGTGTCCGCGTATATGTTCGGACTTGCGACGACCGACGCCAGATATTCCGAACTCGCCAACGCCGATTACGGAGTCCTCGCGGGCGACATATCCGTCAATTACGGAGCTACCGCGGTGACGATGCCGGCGGGCAAAACGCTGTTCGGCGACGGACACACGGTGACCCTGACCGCGTCGGGGACAGTAACTGCGTATCAGATGTGGAGCAACCGCAGCGACGTGGACGACGAGGACGCGTCGATAGGCATATTGCAGGAAGGCGAAACGGTGCGCAGTTACATCAGCGGCGGGGAAAACGAGTCCGACGGCTCTCATTTCCTCAACGCCGATCTCAACGCCGTGACCGAGACCGATTCGAGAGTCGGCGCGGGCGCAGGCGGTCTGTTGATGGGACGCAATCTCGGCACTATCAGCAGTATAAATTTCGTCCTGCAAAACAGCGTTACCATAAGCAATTCCGGCTACGGAGCGCTGATAGCCGGAGGCATAGTCACCGCGGTCAACGCGGGCACGATAGAAAATTGCTCTCTGACCTTGAACGAGGGAGTGGAGTTTACCGTGGCGAGGGAAGCCTGTTCCGACGAAGGAAGGACAAACGAGCTCGGCAACGACAGCGAAGGACAGATAAACACCGTCGTCGCGGCGGGCGGATATGCGGGCATGATGTTCTCCGACGGAGGCAACTCGGGGCTTATACGCAACAGTACTCTCGATATAAAGACGGAAGCCGTCATCGCCACGTCCAACGAGTTCTCTACGTTCTACTGGCTTGGAAGAAGAAGTTCGGTCATATCTTATGCCGGCGGTCTGGTCGGATGGATGCTCGAAGGGAGCGAGATCTACAACGTGATCCTCTCGGGCGAAGGCGACATAAGGGCTTGGGCGACGCTCGACACCTCTTCGGGCATCGACTGGAACGAAGAATTCGCGTTCGGTATCGGCGGCATCATCGCGGGACTCAATTCTCCGCACAATATGTTCAACCCGATCGCGGCGCAGTGGGCTCCCGACAACCACGGATACGTCAACGGCGTCATCTGCAACTGGAACGGAAACGTCGAATATTCCGCAATGTACACCGACGGTACTTTTACCGACAGCGGTACGATCTATTACGACGTAGACAGGCACAATTATAGCATAGGCGGTCAGATGATCGGCGTGTCCGAATCCGACGCGCTGCGGAACGTCTACTTCATGTACGGCGTCGAGAACTATTCCACATATCACCGCGACAACTGGTATTACGGTACTACTGCCGCCGCGAGAGCGACCAACGCCGAATTCGAGGGTAAATACGAATATCTGGTCTCGCAGTCGCTGAAACTGTTGGAGCTTCATCCCGAATGGGACGCGATCTACGCTCCCGTCGCGACGGGCGGCGAAAACGTAAATCCCCAGCTCGTACCCGTCGCTCTGCGCGAAGACGGCGAGGTCGTGCAGGGCGAACTGTTCACGTTCGAGAATTACAACAATTATACGAGCGCCGACCCCGAGGCGGACGGTTCGATATTCGGGGGCGTTCAGCATACGGTGGACAACACCTGGGGCTTCCAGGTGTATGCGACGACGCTCGGTTCGGACGGCAGACCGACTTCGTACACGGATATATTGAGGACGTATTACCATAAGATAACCGAGCCGAGCATATACACTTCGGGAGATACCAAAGACGAAGACAGGGTCGGAGCGAGGACTTCGGGAAAGATGACCACGGTCGAAGGCGACGGCGTCAATGCGCCGACGGTCTACCGCATAGAAGACTGGTCCTATCAGTATACGCCCAACAATATTTATCTGTACGAGATCCCGTTCGGCAGCAACGAAGAGGTGGAGCTGGATATGAACGATCCGGATACCGTCGTATCGCTGAGTTTCGAAACGGACGAAATAGATTCCGATATAAGGCTGGAATTCGAACTTTATACCGACGAGGCGCAGGCGGAGTTCATCTGGTCGATAACCGAGGAGTGGGATTATGCGGACGGATCCTCCACGTCCGACACGACCAATTATTACGAAACGGTCAATTCGCTCGAAGCGGCGCATCGCAACAACAGGTTCGACCGTACCATGCGCCGCGATAACGACGGCACCGATCTGACGTTCATCTATACGATAGGCAGCGCGGTCGCGATCGCCCCCGACACCAACCGCTATACGGGAGTCGTCGAAACCGACGACGAGGGCGACATCACCGAATTGGTATATTACGACGGACAGCCTCAGCTCTACAACGCTCAGGCGCTGGTGCCGCCGACCATATATTACGTCAATTACGTCACCGGCGAGCAGATACGCGAGGCGACGGTCAATCAGAGTATGTTCTCGTATTGGAGGATACCCGACGGCGGATCGCTCGATTCGGCGGTTTCGCTCGGTTCGTCCGCGCCTTACGACGTCGGAGAATACTTTATAAGACTGTCTTTCGGCGGCGCGGGCGACGACAACCTCAAGGTGAATCTCACCGACCGCACGGTCATGTTCGGCGTGGATACCGACCATTACGATTTCTATACCGCGATAATGCCCAGAGGGCTCACTTCCACGCAGATATCCGAGATACGGAAGACGTACGACGGCACCGCCGATTCGACCGATCTGACCAACTTCACCGTCAGCGGGCTCGTGGGCGGGGATTCGCTGCGGATACTCGGAACTTTCGAACAGGCGGACGTCGGCGACGATCTCGACTTCACGGTCGATACTTCGGGCGTCGCCTATGTGCGCACCGTGTCCGGAGGCAAGGTAACGGTGAACACGATCGCGGTGATCACCTCCGTGACCGGGGATCTCACGAATTACGCATACGTAAGGACCGCTCTCGCCGATCCGTCGCAGGGAGTTGAGGTCAATCTCGGCAGATACTATTCGCCGGGAGCCGTCGCGCGCATAAGCGGCAGCGGTATAATAGTGCCTTACGAGATAAACAGAGGAGGGATATCTTTCCGCCTGACAAACGGCGACGGCGAGCTGATAGACTTCACGACCAATACCAACGTGGAGTACCGCAACGGCTATTTTTATGACACGTCGTCGTTCGAAGGCTCCGTCGTCCCCGTGGGCGGAACGTCGCTCTATATGGACGAGAACGGCGCGATAACCGAAGGGCTGTTCGCGGACGGGGATTCGCTGCAATTCTCGTTCACGTTCGGCGGAGCGGAGAGCGTTACGGATAAGGGAGATTATTCCGTGGGCGTTTCCATGACTTCCGCCAACGGCAACTACGTGCTCACCGGGTCGGGATCGATAGGTATGCTCCATATACTGGCGATCATTCTCGACAACACCGCGTATTTCAATTACGTGATGGACGATATCGAACGCGTCTACGACGGCACGGACGGGCTGCCCGATTTCGGCGGGACCATGATAGTGACCGACAAGAACGGGCATACGCTTTCCGCGGGATCGGACTATACCATAGTCCTCGGGTACTCTTCGGTCGAAGCCCCCGTAGACGTCGGGCAATACGAACTGCGCGTCAATATAGTTTCCTTCGACGGCAAGGGCAATTACGAGCTCGACGACGATATCGATTACAGATTCATTCCCGAGAACGGCGGCAGGGCGGCGTATCTGTTCGTAACGCCCCGCGAAGTGGTATTCGATTCCGTGATCAAACAATTCGACAATACGGGCGAGGCGGATCCGTCTTATACCGTATACAACTACGCCGACGGCGCGGGTCCGTTGGAGGCGGGCACGGAGTTCTCCGGTTCGTTCCCGATGCAGTCGGGCACGGCGGGATATTCCACCGTTGGATCGGGCAAGCAGTTCGCTTTCGATACCGAAACGCTCACGTTCGAAGATATCAACGGAGCGCGCAGGAGCTACAATACTCTCGAAGTGGCGGGCGACGCTTCCAACCGCAATTACTGCGTGGAGAGCGTGACCTCCGACATAGGAGGCATCACTCCGATAGAGGTCGAACTCACTTCCGCGACAAAGATATACGACAACCGCACCGCGATAGACTATACCGCGGAGGGAACGCAGGTGATCATCGTCAGGACGGACAACGGCGCGCAGGTCGATATAGAGCCGTCCGCGTCTTTCGATTCGCCGAGAACGGGCAGCAGCAAGACGGTGTCTTTCGATACGGTCGCGACGAGCGTCTACGGCGAAACTTACGCTACTTTGGTCAACAGCGCTTATTCCGACGTCACCGCGACGTCCGGCTGGAATTATTCGGGCAATTACTGCGTGGCGGAAGACCGCTTCATGTCGGTGGGACAGATAGTGCAGTACACTATCGAGTGGGAACATATCGGCAGTATATTCGAGGTGATACAGATCCTCGACGGCAGAGAGGGCGACAGCATAGGCTTCTCAAGGAGCGGCAGCGCGTCGGGTACGCTCGTATATATGAACGGATATACGGTCGAAGGCGTGCTCCGCGACGGGACGGTGGGAGGCTGGCCCGACGAAGATCCCGTGCAGGAGCTCATAGAGTTTGCGATCGAGACCGACGCCGCCGTGCTCGGATATGCGGGAGATTACACGATCGTGCTCAGTATCGTTTCTCCCGACGGGTTGTCGGAACCCGACTACGTGTGGGGAGATTTCAACAACAAGAATTCGGACGGAGATATAGAATTTACGTTCGAGGTGGAAAGACAGACGATCAACGCCTCCGCCTCCGCTTCCGCTTCGCCCGAGTCTTCGGTGTGGAGCGGCACGGCGTCGTCCCTTTCGTTCACGGCTTCGGTCACGGACAACAACGGAGTGACTCTGGATCTGAGCGCAGCCGAAGGAGCTCTCGTCAACGGTACTCTCGGAGGCAGTTACGAGAACGGTTCCGTACTGCCGATAGGCGATTACAGCTCGACCGTGGAGGTCGGACTGGTCGGCGACGACGCTCTCAATTACGTTTACGGCGGTGCCGATCCCGTTGCGGAGTTCTCGGTCCTTCCCGCGCAGCTCTCGGTCTATTCCGTCGAAAAGGAATACGACGACACCACTTCGCTGACCACTGCGGGCAACGAGGCGCAGATCACCGCGTCCGTACCCGACGGGGAGGTGGATTTCGACGCGCAGTACGTATCGGCTCTGCCGCAGACTTCGGGCGGAGTTAGGTTCGCGGCGGCGTCTTACGTTATCGGCGGGACCCGCTATTACGTATTCGTCGGCAGCGACGGCGAAACGTCCAATTATGCTGCGCAGAACGTATCGTCCGCGAACGACGACAGCGTGGTCATAAACGTCGGAGTCATCGAAAAGTACGTGATAACTCAGTCGGAACTGCGCGCGTATATCTACGGGTGGATGCGCGGGCAGACGGAAAAACAGCGTACGGAGATCACCGACGGCGACACGCATTTCGAATACAGAGATAACGGAGTATATTCCGCCGACGAGGTCGAATTCGAACTGACGCTGCGTTACGGCCTTACCGCCACGATCTCGTCCCGACCCGCTGTAAACGACGGCGCGGGATCCGTACTGGATTTCGCGGTCACGATCACGGGCGTGGGGGCGGACGTAAGCGAAGGCGCGGGCAGAGTGCTCGGCGTAGGCGAATACGATATAGAGATATCTCTGGACAACGCCTGCTTCGCTCTTGCCGAAGGCGTCGTTTCGGCGGGAGGATTTACGGTAGACAAACAGTCCGTGTCCGGAGGCAGCGAGGGAGAGGGCGGTTATTTCGGCGGCAACGTGCTGATCACGGCGGACGCGTTCTCATATGCTTACGGAGAGAGCGGCTTCAATACCCCTGCGGTGACCGATCCCAAAGTCGTGCTGACCGTCACGGTCTACGACACTTATTCCGGCGCAAGGTACGTATATTCCAAAGAAGTCGTGGGGCAGCTTCTCTACGGCGACGCGCAGACGGATACGCTGACGGGAGAAGTTCTCGTCGGAGAATATAAGGTATGGGCGACGCAGTTTGCCGACAGCCTCGAAAACTATATCATAGACACGCAGACGGTGCTGCCCGTATTCGTGACGGGAACGGTCTTGCCGGACGGAGCGGACGTGGGCGACGACGGCGTGCCCGTGGGAGCGGAGCACAGCGCTATCTATGCCGTTATCCCCGCCGAGGCGGCGATATCCTCCGTCACCAAGATATACGACGGGACCGTGTCGTTCGACGGCGCGACGATCGCGACGCTTCCCGCGGGGCTCGAATCCGCGGTACAGGGCAGATTCGTTTCGCCCGACGCGACGCACGGCAGCGACGGAACGGAAACGGGAGAAGGCAGCAGAAACGCGTATATCTCCGTCTACGATCTCACGTTGCAGGGAGTTACTTACCGTATGCTTGCGCAGAGCGGTACGGCTGCGAATTACTGCGTTATCGGCGAATATTCGGCGGGCGAAGTGCTCGTGACGGGAGTGGCGTCGATATATAAGCTGTCGATAACCGATCTCGGTATGCTTTCGCTGACGGCGCAGCCGTTCGGCAGAGAATACGACGGTACGTCTTCGATGGTCGTGCTGCCCGAAATGACGCTGACGGTCACGGTCGGAGAAAACGTCATCTCCGTGCCGTTCACGCCCGACGCGGCGGCGCTCGTGCTGTCGCTGGACGGGGAGGAGGTCGCGGAAGCGGTGCGCGTCGGAGCTTACGGCGTTGCGGTGCTCCCCGACGGATTGGGCAATTTCGAAATACCCGAAGGGCTGGGCAACGTGCCCGTCAACGGCGGCGCGGCGGCGTATTATATCGAGCCCAAAGCGGTGACTTTGGACGAACTCGCCAAGACGTATGACGGAACGCCCGACGTCACCGATCAGACCGTCATCGTATTGACGGGGCTGCTCGACGGAGAAACGGCGTCGTTTGCGATAGCGTTCTCCGATGCCGCGGTCGGACTGAACAAGTCCGTGACGGTCGCGGTAACGGCGTTCGAAGGAGCAGACGGTACGGTATTCGACCGTATCGTGAGCACGGACGGCGCGGGGAGCGATTATTGTATAGTCGGAGGCGTTTCCGACGGTACGCAGGCGGTTTTGCAGGGAAGCGGCTACACTATCTCGCCCGCGGCGCTCGAAGCTACGGGTTCGGCGATCAAGACCTATGACGGCACGGCGGATATCACGTCGGCGGCGTCGCAGGTGTTCTCGGGATTCGTATCGGGAGAGACCGTACAGCCCGACTGGAACTACGACGGCAAGGATTCCGGCACGAGAGACGTTCTCGTCAGAGTGGACACGTCGGTCGTCTACAACGTGGGCGAAGCGGCGTATTACGCGCTGTACACCGCGGGCGAAGAGGGGTGGATCCCCGGCAATTACGGCATCGAATTCACGGGCGACAATATCGTGGAAGAGGAAGTGCAGATCGTCGGAGAAGACGGCGAAACGACGACGGTCGTCTACTACTACGCGCTGTTCTCCGGCGCGGGCAGGATCGATCCCTACGCGATATCGGGATTCACGCAGGTACTCGTGGACGGAAGGGATATCTCGGTGCCGCGCGAGTACGACAGGACTTCGAGCTATTCGCTCTCAGACGTCAGACCGTCGTTCCTCGTGGACGGCGTAACGGTCACCGCCGCGTATTCAGCGGGCAGGATGAGCGCGGTCACGCCGTTCGGCGATACGCTGCAATTCAACGCTTCGTTCTCGCCGTCGTCGGTGCGCGACGCGGGTTCTTACGTGTTGTCGATATCTCTCGTCGCCAACGCCAACTATACAATGACGGCATATACGGGCGGTTTCGTGATCGAACCCAAGGAACTGGACGGACTGTTCGTAGTGGTGCCCGATATAATGAAGGAATACGACGGCACGCCCGATCTGCCTCAAACGGACACTTCTTTGTGGGAGGTCTACGGCGTGGACGGCGGCGTTACGATAGCTTTGAGCGGCTCGGTCACGTTCGGCGAAAACGGCGGGATCGCCTTCGTCGACGCGGACGGCGACGAATATTTGCCCGTCAACGTAGTGCTCGCCGACGACGGAACGCTCGGAGGATACGTTTTCGAGCTGCGCGACGTCGTGTTTACGCACAATAACTATATCTGGGATTCCGGAGTCGTGACCGATATCCCGTCGTCCTATTCCGTCGAAGACGGCGCAAAGGGCGACCGCAGTCTGTATATCATAGAACCGAAAACCATTATCGTTTCCGCGGATTCGTTCTCGGATAAGACTTTCGACGGGGCGTTCTCGCTCCGCGTGAACGACAGCGGCATTCAGGGCGAATACGTTTCGATCGGCGACTTGGGAGGACTCAACGCCTCGCTGGGCGGCGTTTACGGCCCCGCCTCGATAATCCCGTACGTGTCGGGAGTGACGTTCGATAAGACCGCGCTCAATCCCGATACCACCGCCGACAACTACAGAGTGGTCTGCGCCGACGGCGCGCAGGCGCTGGAACTGACGGGCTTCACGGTGAGCACGGGCAGCGTGTTCACGGCGGAGAGATCGGCGGGAGGATACAGGCTCGGATTCGGAAAACTCGCGGGATTCGATTTCCTGTTCGCGGCGAAGGGCATGACCGCCGAAAACAGAGCGGCGATCACCGCGGGACTTGCGGGAACGCTCGCGACGGGCGAGCCGTGGAGCGAAACGACATACGACGCGGCGGGCGCGTTTGCCGCGCTCAACGAAGCTCTCGCCTCGCTGTTCGATATACGGCTCAACAATTCCGCCGACGCTCTCGCGCTCGACGGCGAATACTTCTTCAACGACTTCCTGTGGTCCGAACAGACGGACGGTATGGGCAGAAAGTATTATGCGCTTACGTTCTCGTTCACGGGCGCGGCGGGCTACGACCGCGACTTCGCGACCGACAGATACTCTTTCACGCTCAAAGGCAAGACCCCCGACGTCGAGGGCGCGCAATATATAGCGTCGACCAATACTTCGCTGACGTCGTCCGAGCTGGGCGAAGGACAGCTTTCCGCCGAGAACTCGCAGACGGGCGTTGCTATCTCCGACGCCGAGGGACTGCTCGATCTGCTGAGGTCGGGAGGCGAAGGCCATCTCACCGCAGATATCTACGGATTCGATCCCGCGGGAGAGGAGATATCCTTTGCGGGCACTCTGTACGGCAACGGACATACCGTACAGCTTGCGCCGAGCGAGCTTGCGGGAGTTTCCGCAGGAGGGTATAAGGTATACGGCATGCTTGCCGCGGTCAACTCGGGCACGATCCGCGATCTGACCGTAAAGGTGCTTGCAGACGGCGAGATGATCCTCGACGAGGGGTCGGTATTCGGCGCGGTCGGCTACAATTCGGGCACGATCGAAAACGTCGGGGTGGAAATAGTCGCGCCTCTCAGAGTATCGGGCGCCGCGTACGTCGGCGGTATCGTCGGATACAACGCCGCGGGAGGCACGATCTCTTCGAGCGGCGTCACCGTCTCAGCAGACGTATACCTGACGGACGGCGAAGGGGCGGTCTCCGGCGTGTTCGGAGGTATTGCGGGACTTGCGGCAGGCACATTGGAGCGCGTTTCGGTAAGAACGACCGAGGATTTGTATCTTGCGGGCGCAGGCGGCGCCGACGGCAGAACGCCCGTGACGATAACCGTTTCCGCCGCGGGAGGCGGCGGGGTGATCGGCTCCGGTTCGGGCGCAGTCGCAGACGGCGTTATCGCCGCGACGACGCGGCTCGACGGCGTCAACGGCGTTCTCGGTTCGGGCAGCGCTGCGGTGAGCGGCGTGTACGCCTACTCCGCCGAAGGGCTTGGTATAGACGGAGAGATCCTCGATTCGACCGAACTTACGATCCTTGCCCCGTACACCGACGGCTTCATTTCGTACAGGTTCACGGACAGATCGGATTACGAGACCGACGGAGCGAAGCACAACGAGATAGGTTCTTCCGAAGAGAGGAATATGTCGCTGTACAGGATATACGACGACTCCGACGGAGAGAAGATAGCAATAGAGGCGATAGCGCCGGCGGGCAGATTTGTCTGGGAGGGCTACGGACTCAGCTACCGCAGCGAACTTATCGACGGCAACGTGGGCACTTCCGCCAACAGGATAGTGGCGGTGTTCGCCGTCGGCGCGTCCGTTGCGCAGCAGTACGAGGGCACGGACGCGTTCACGGGAGGAGTAGACGCGTATACGGCGGCGTTCGGCATCATAGGTTCGACCGTAGTCGCGGGTACCGCGTCCGGTGTCAAAGAAACGGTCTACAACGGAGAGATACAGACATACACCGTTACGCTCACGGTCACCGAACCCGACGGTTCGACTCGTGAAGAGCAGCTCAGCGTGCAGGGCACGGACGCGGGATATTATTCCAGGTCGTCGGTCGAAGGCGTCATCAGCGGCGACAGCGACACTTACGGAGACGTCACGTTCGATATCGACAACCGTACGGCGGTGACGGTCGTCGGAGGGGAGGGGACGGTGTCCGACGGCATAGCGTTGATAATATACCCGAAGGCGGCGGACGATCGTTCGGCAGTCAAATATTACGATACGACCGACGCGGCGACGCTCACGCTTACGGGCGCGGGAGATACGGATACGGTGTCCGGAGGCAGATATCTCGACGCGCAGGGCGCTTACGCTCACGACGTCGACACCGCGGTCGCGGCGGCGTTCGTCAATGCCGATACGGCGGTGAGAAACGTGATAGCCGACGCGGAAGGCCGCTTCTATACGCTCGTTGCCTCGGTAGAGGGCGACGGGCAGCAGACTCGCGTCGTATATAAACTGCAACCCGCGGAGATAGAAACCGAGGACGGCACGGCGCCGTTCGGACTCGATACCGATCTCACCGCTTACAGCGCCGCGCAGATCATGAGAGCTTATGCGAAACTCACCGACTGGGCAGAACTCGAGAACGCCGCGGCTCAGCCCGGATCCGATATCGATATCGGCGCATACGTTCCCGCGCGGGTGTTTGCCGTGACGGGCGCCGCCGACGAGAGCGGTTCCGCGGTGTTCTCCGAAACGGTCGGTACCCTTTACTTCGCGCCCACTGCGGCGGGCGGCAACCTGATCGCGGTCGATACGCTTTGGATAGCCGATATAACCACGTTGTCGGCGGAGGATTTCGACTGGACCGTTGCCGCGGGATACAAGGTGACGGGAGAGAAAGTCGGGATACTGCCGATAGATCTCGACATATCCGCCGGACTCAAAGGTACGGATCAGTCTTACAATCACGCGCTTATCGCTCCTACGCCCGACGGGACCGTGGAGATAGGCATGACTTTCGAAACGGCGCAGAGCGTATACGGATTGGAGAGAGAGCTTTACGACGCGCTTATCGCCGAGGCGGCGGACATTTCCGTTCCCGCCGCGGGCGACCTGTTCGGGGCGCTGATCGAATCCGGCGACATAATATCCACCGCGGACGGCTATTTCGCAGCGGTAAAAGAGTATAAGAAGCTAACCGCGAGCGCGCAGACCGTCGACGCCGACGGCAACTTCCTCGTGAACGCGGGAGGACAGCTCACGCTCCGTTATTTCGAGGCGAGTATCGGCGCGGACGGCAGTACGACGTATCTGATATCCGATATCGACGATTGGCGGGCTCTGCAAAGCAATGAGAACGGCATCGCCGATTACAATACGCTCGACTATCTTCTGACCGCGGATATCGATTTCGGGGGCACGGGCGCGATGCTGGCATGGACGAGCGCGGAAGGAGATATCGTCCACTTCGAAGGATCTCTCGACGGAGACCGACACGTGCTGTCGGGCATCTTCGAGTTCAATGCGGGCGAGCGGGCGAGGTCGGCGCTCATAGAGAGCAATTACGGTATGGTAAAGGATCTTTCGGTAGTCAATTCCGTATTTGACGCTTACGGTACCGATTCCGCCGCCGCGGGCATAGCCGCGGACAATCACGGCACGATCGAAAACTGCACCTTCGAGGGCACCCTCGCGAGCGGCAATTCTCAGGCGACTTCCGCCGTGCTGGGCGGCATAGCCGCCAACAATTACGGAGTGATAATCGGAGGCGTATCCGTCGGCAGAGCGCACGCCGAGACTTCCGCGGACGGCGCGGTATCCGCGGCGGGTGTGGCGGTCGGAGCGGCGGCAGGGGCGTCGGTAAGCGACAGCGTATCCGTACAGGTCCTCAACGTATACGGCGGCTCGAATGCGGAAGCGGGCGGCGCGGTCGTAGGAGAGGGCTCTTCGGACGGCAATGCGTTCCTTGCGGGACAGACGTTCATAAACGGTACGGAGACCGCCGAGGCGGATACGTCGGGCGACGCCTCTTTGACATGGGACGGCGACGCGCGGTGCAAGGCGGTCATAGAGAACTATGTGTTCGACGAAACGCTGATATCCGTTTCTTCCGAGGGCAAACTCGTCACCGACAGCTTCCGCAAACTCATCGCGGCGATCCGTCTGTTCGGTTGGGTGGGCGCCGACGGAGTGACGGACACTTCCGTCGCGGCGTGGGGAAAATACGCCGCATGGCTGGCGGCGCATACGCTCCGATGAGCCCCCCGAAACGCGTCTGTGCGGACAAAAACCGCGTTTTTGGTGCGAAAAACGCTTTACATCCGTCCGACCGTGTGATATATTAATTAGGCGATTTGAATGTATTTCGATCCTTGCTCCGTCCCGAGAGGCGGAGACACCAGACCAAAAGGAGGTTTTTATGAACAAGTACGAGCTTTTGTACATCATCGACAACGATCTGTCCGAAGAGGCGAAGCAGGCTGTCATCGACAGGCTGAGCGCGGTCGTCACTTCCGCCGGCGGCGAAGTGGTCTCGCTCGACAAGTGGGGCACCCGCAAGTACGCTTACACGATAGACTTCAAGTCCGAAGGATACTATGTGTTGATGACGTTCACCGCTCCTGCGACCGTTCCCGCCGAGCTCACCAGGCTCAGCCGCATCATGGACGAGATCGTCAGGATCATGATCATCAGAAAGTGAGGCGGATATGAACAAGATCATTCTGATTGGCAACCTTACCCGCGATCCCGAGAGCAATACCACCGCCAGCGGCGTAGCGTATTGCAGGTTTGCGATAGCGGTCAACCGCCGTTTCAGCAGGGACAACGAAGTCGATTACTTCAACGTCGTTGCGTGGAGAGGAGTTGCCGAATCCTGCGCCAAGGTCCTCACGAAGGGCAGAAAGGTGTGCGTGGTCGGCAGTTTGCAGACCCGTTCCTACGACGCGCAGGACGGAAGCAAGCGTACGGCGATCGAAGTCGTCGCCGACGAAGTCGAGTTTTTGGGTTCGCCCATGAGGGAAGACGGAGCGGCAGCTCCCCAGTCCCGCAGGGAAGAAGCTCCCAAGCTCGAAAGGGTGGATACCTCCGAAGAGGATCTGCCGTTCTGATTACTTAAAGGAGATATAGAAAATGAGCGAAGAAAAAACCGCGGTCAAAAGACCCGTCAAGAGAGTTCCGCGCAAGAAGGTCTGCAACTTCTGCGTAGACAAGGCAGAGGAGATCGACTACAAGGACGTAGCCAAACTCCGCAAGTTCATCACCGAAAAGGCCAAGATCATCCCCAAGCGCATGAGCGGCGTTTGCGCGAAGCATCAAAGACTGCTTGCGCAGGCGATCAAGAGAGCGAGATACATGGGGCTTCTTCCCTACGTAGCCGACTGAGGCGACTTACAGACGACGTGCGGCGACCGCGATACGGTCGCCGCTGTTTTTTATTCGAAAGGCGTTTTTTCTCGCTCCACGGCATGGCAGAACGTGGTCGCCCGTTAAAAAACGAAGCAAAACGGAAATGTCGAAAAATCGTTGAGGGCAGCGCTTGACAGGCGGCGCGGCGTTGTGTAATAATAAAATTACCGTTTTGTTATATGGCGTTTTCTTATATGAACGTTGCGTATCGCGTCGGGACAAAGTTTGGCGGGACGGCAACGTCCCGCTCTCTCTGCAGAAGCGCGCTCCTTCGGGGGCGCGCGTTTTTATCCCGTACGCGTTTTACCGCATATGAGGCGGATCTTCGCTTTTTCCTACGCGTATTTTCAGCGCTTTG
Organism: Candidatus Ornithoclostridium excrementipullorum; assembly: GCA_018716085.1. Lineage (GTDB taxonomy): Bacteria > Bacillota > Clostridia > Christensenellales > UBA3700 > Ornithoclostridium > Ornithoclostridium excrementipullorum. The sequence continues at coordinate 29,647 of DVKK01000057.1, forward strand.
CCCGACAGTTCGCACAGCGGTTTGAAGAGCAGGGGAAACACTATCGCGTTGCAGACGGTCTGAATGACGTAAAACACCGCTCCGCGGGCGTAATAGATCGCGAACCTCGCTCCGAAGTCGTCCCAGAATCCGCTGAAAAGTCCCACGTCCGTCAGAGAAGTGAGCACCCCGAACCATATCGTCATGACGACGGCGACGACAGTCGGGATCAGCCGCGAAGGTCGGATGAATTTTGAGAGAAAGAAAAACGCGAACGCCACGGACGGCCAATGTATATAATAAGATATTACCCACGTGCCGAATCCGTAAATGAGCGTTTCGCAGGTGACGAAAACGTAGACGGCGAATATTCCCGGAAGCCCCAGTACAAATCCGTAGACCGCGCTGAGAAGCGTGACTATTTCCACGTTGGGAACAGCCGAAAGCACGAACTTGCCCGCAGTAAGCGTTGCGGCGGCAAGTCCGGTGATCGCTATCGAGCGTGCTCCTTTTAACGCGGCTCCGCGCATCAGTAGGTTATCGTTCCTATATAGATCGTGCAGCCGTCCTCGATAGTCATATCGAGAGCGCCTTTGCCCGAATTGTAAAGGGTCTTGCCGCCGTATTCCGTCGTCGTACCGTATTGGGAAACGTCCTTATCGGCTTCTACCGAAGTGTAAAGATAGATGTACGTAGGCGCCTGAGGAGAGAGCGTCCCGACGGCATTGAGGAACGTCCCGTCCAATTCGTAAGACACTCCGCATTTTTCGAGAACGTCGATGAGGTCCGAGTCTTTGTCCATTCCCGAAATATCTACCGTTATCTCGCGCACCGGATCTTCGGCGATAGCCAGAGTAATCGCCGCGCCTTGGGCGAAAACGTCGGAGTCGGAGCCGTCCGGATCCGTACAGGCAGTAAGTCCGAATACCGCGGCCGCCGCTATCGTTATCAGCAACAGGAGCGCGGCTGCGCGCTTAGATGCAAAAGTTTTCATTTTTATACCTCCGTGATGGTTATTTGCGTTTTTACAGACGAAGACAACAAATAAGCCTTCCGCGGAGGAAGGCAAAAAAGACGCGCGCATACAAGCGCTTCGGTCTTGTCTTTCATTGCCCAAAGACTGTTTCCGATAAGCTGCGGGGCAGGTCTTCCGACTTACGACAGATACGTCTATCGATTACGGTAATGGCTGTTGCGACGGATTTTCACCGAGATTCCCACTGTTGACGGTTTGCCTTGCGGCTCCCGAACCGGGCAGCGTTATTCAGTTCGTATATATGATACTTTTCCGCGCCGCGTTTGTCAAGCGGCGGAGCGCGTCAGACCGTTTCCGTCAGTCTGGGCAGATCGAGCGGCTCTCCCGCGAATACGTGTTTCGCTATCTTTACGTCCGCATTCGCGTCTTTGCAGTAGTAATCCGCGCCTATCTTGCGCGCGTAGTCTTCGTTGAGGACGGCGCCTCCGACCATCACCGTACAGTCCGGGCAGTCGCGGCGGAGCAGTCCTATCGTCTTTTGCATATTCGGTACGGTCGTCGTCATAAGCGCGGACAGTCCGCACAGCTTCGCGCCCGTTTTCGAAACTTCGGCGGCGACTTTCTCGCACGGCACGTTCTTGCCGAGATCGATCACGTTGTAACCGTAGTTTTCCAGGACGGTGCGGACGATGTTTTTGCCGATATCGTGTACGTCGCCTTCGACCGTGGCGAGCACTACGGTATCGCCGCTCTTCGCACTGCCCGCGGGCATACGCTTTTTCACTTCGTCGAAGCAGGCTTTCGCGCTGTCCGCCGCGGAGATGAGCTGAGGAAGAAAGAGTATCCCCTTTTCGTAGTCGTCTCCGACCGAATTAAGCGCGGGTATCAGATATCCGTTGACGAGGTCGAGCGGAGCGATCCCCGAATCGAGCAGCTTTGCCGCGGCGTCTTTTGCGGACGGCAGCCCCTTGCGTATCGCGTATATAAGATCGTTGTCGCCCGCGTCGGCGCGATCGTGTTCCGCGCGGCGTATCTCTTTGGACGTCAGCTCGATCGCGGAATATTTTTCCGTATAAGCGGCGCAGTTGACGTCGGCTCCCGACAGCACGTTGTAGGCCGCCACCGTCTGCATGTTTTCCGGTATATTGGGATTGAGTATGGGTGCGTCGAGTCCCGCCCAGAGCGCCGCCGACAAAAAGCCGGTGTTGACTATCTTGCGATTGGGCAGACCGAACGATATATTGCTGACTCCGAGTACCGTTCTGACGTCGTATTCGCTCTTTATGCGCCGTATCGCTTCGAGCGTGCGCGCCGCCTGTTCCTGCTGCGCGCCCACTGTCAGCGTAAGACAGTCGATATAAACGTCCTGTTCGGGTATCCCGTATTCTTTTGCGCGCCCGATTATCCTCCGCGCGATCTCGAGGCGTCTTTCCACCGTGTCGGGGACGCCCTTCTCGTCGACGGTAAGACCCACTACGGCGGCGCCGTATTTCGCCGCTATCGGCAATATGGAGGAGAGGGAGGACTCGTCTCCGTTGACGGAGTTTACTATGGCTTTGCCGTGGTATGCCCTCAGCGCGCTCTCGACGGCATCGGGTTTGGTGCAGTCTATCTGAAGGGGTAGATCGGTCACCCTTTGCAACAGTCTGACCAATGAGGTGAGGACGGCGTTTTCGTCTATTTCGGGCAAGCCCGCATTCACGTCCAGTATATCCGCGCCCGCTTCCTCCTGTTCGAGCGCCTGTTTTACGATATAGCCTTCGTCGCCGTTTTTCAAAGCCTCTTTCATCGCTTTTTTGCCTGTGGGGTTGATGCGTTCTCCGATCACCCTCACGCCGTCCACGATCACGGATCTTCTTGCGGAACATACCGCCGAAAACGGCTTATATCCGCACGGGTACGGTTTTTCTCTGTCGGCTATCTTTCTGAGCAGAGCGATATGTTCCGGCGTTGTGCCGCAGCATCCCCCTATGATCCGAGCGCCCGTGCGCACGTATTTTTCGCAGTAAGAGGCGAATTCCTCGGGGCCGACCGAATAATTTCCGTCGGGATCGGGAAGTCCGGCGTTGGGTTGGACTATTATCGGCTTGTCCGTGAGAAGAACAAGCTTTTCGACTATCGGCACAAGCTTGTCGGGACCGAGCGAACAGTTGACTCCGATAGCGTCGGCAAGAGGCGCCGCGGTCAGGGCGAAAGACGTGACGTCGCACCCGGTAAACGTACGCATATTGTCGAAGAAGGTCATCGACGCGATCACCGGAAGATCGGAGTTTTCCTTTACCGCGAGCAGAGCCGCGCGCAGTTCCGCAAGATCGGACATCGTTTCGACGAGGACGAGATCCGCTCCGTCGGCGGCGAGTACGGCGCGCTTATATACGTCGTACGCCGTATCGAACGACATCGTGCCGAGAGGTTCGATAAGCTGTCCCGTAGGACCGAGATCGAGCGCGACGAATCTGTTTTCCGCCGCGGATCTAGCTATTTTTATCGCGGCGCGTATCAGATCGTCGGACATATCGCCCGCTTTGGCGGCGTTGGCTCCGAAGGTCGCGGCGGATATCACGTCGGCGCCCGCTTCCGCGTATTCGCGGTGTATCCGTGCGATGATATCGGGACGGGTCAGATTGAGTTTTTCGGGCAAAGTGCCGGCGCCCGGGTATCTGCGTTGAAGAGCGGTGCCGAACGCACCGTCGAACACGACGATATTGTCGCGCATGAATTTGCGGAAATCTTTCATTTTTGCTCCGGTCCGCGTGCGGCGCAGGTCTTGTTCGCGCACCGCGCGCATTTATCGCTTTTCGTAAACGGAAAAGGTTTGCCTCCGTCCCTGACTCCGATCAGGGCGGTGACCGATTTGCGGGGGACGAGAGATCCTCCCGAATCTACGCATACTCCTATCGCGGTATCGGTGCGGAGCAGCGCGCATATGGTCCTTTGCGACGAGAGCGGGAAGTCTCCGTAGCCGCAGGAAAACCTTGCGGTAAAGGCTTTGCCGGTCTCGGATTGAAGGCGGGCGCACACCTCGTCGCAATAGCTTTCGATCGCGCACGACGCCGCGGTATCCAACAGGAGCCCGTCTCTTGCCGAAACGGCGAAAGTCCTGTCGAGTTCGCGCTCTATAGCCGCTCCCAGAGTCGCCGCGAACAAATATACTTCGCGGCATCCCGCAAGGTGTCTTGCGATATCTCTGCCTTGCGGAGCAAAGCCGCTTCCTTCGAGAACTCCGTCGGAAAAGGCGAACCTGCGCACCGTGTATTTGGGACGGGCGCATTCCAGACATTTTGCAGACATTCTGTCCATCGCCTCGTCGGTGGCGGGATCGATCTGCTGACCGCGCCATCCGAGATAGCGCAGCATCTCGCGTCTGTCTACGTTCATCTGTTGACGCTGGCGAGCATGGACGACACGTTTTCGGTTATCCTGCGCGCGACGGTCGAGTTGTTCATCACGTAAAGGTGTATGCCTCTCACTCCCGCCGAGATAAGATCGACTATCTGATCGGTGGCGTAGGCTATACCTGCTTCCATCAGCGAATCGGGATCGTCGTAGAAGCGGGAGATCATGCGCGATATCTTGTTGGGGATCTTGGCTCCCGTAAGTCCGACTATCCTGTCCACGGTGCTTTTTTTGACAAGCGGCATTATGCCCGCCTGCACGGGAACGGTTATTCCCGCGAGCGCGAGCCGTTCGGAAAAGCGGAAAAAGTCGTCGTTGTCGTAAAACAGCTGGGAGTTGAGATGGGTCACGCCCGCTTCCACTTTGCGTTTGAGGTTGTTGATATCTTCGACCGGATCCGCGCTTTCGGGATGTCCTTCGGGATAACACGCTCCCGCGATGTCGAAAGCATAGCCTTTGCCGCGGATATACCGCACCAGTTCGTCGGCGTGGCTGAAATCGGGCGAGGGCGCCGCTCCCGCGATCCTGTCGCCGCGCAGAGCGAGAACGTTGTCTATTCCTGCGGCGGACAGCTTCTCCAACGACGCGGAGATATCCTCCTTGGTGGAGTTTATGCAGGTGAGATGTGCGAGCGGCTCCACTCCGAAGTCGTCGCGGAGCATCTGCGCTATCTCTATCGTGCGCGAGTTGCCGGACCCTCCCGCGCTGCAAGTGACCGACACGTAGTCGGGACGCAGGTCGGCGAGCGCGCCTACCGTGCGTTTTATTCCGTCGATATCGGCGGTGGGCTTGGGCGGGAATATCTCGAAAGACCAGAGGGTCTTTTTGGTCCCGAACATATCGGAAATATACATAACGTCCTCCGTCCGCGTTTCCGCGGTCAAAAAAAATTATATCAAAAAACGCGCGTATTGGCAACTTATGGACGCTTTTCGCTCCTATATAAGTATTTTGTTTTCTTATACCCGCGCATGACGCGCGCGAGTTATTTTATCATCAAATATATCGGATATACCGCGAAGCGTTCGTTTTGCCGTTATCGCGGTCAATAAGCGAGAGGATGTGGACCGGGAAAGGTGACGTGATAATGATAACGGGGTAAGACGGATAAGTCATTAAATTGTAATTAAATTAAAATTACATCGCTTTTCGCCTAAAAGCCTCAAATCGGGGCGGAAATCGCTGTTTTTCAGAATACATGCGGCTAAAAGTGGTTAAATTTTTCGCGAAATCATCAAATTTAATATTAATGTAATATTGATGAAATGGTGGGTTAATAAAATTTAAGTGACCATGGGGGCATAGTCCCCCCGAGGAAAAAAATTATGGAGGCAGATTATGAAACGTAAAGTATCCGTCATTCTGGCATTGGCGCTCGTACTTTGCATGATCTGTTCCATGTTTGCGTTTGTCGCGTGCGACGAAGAATGCACGGAGCACGTGGACGCGGACGGGGACGGGATATGCGATAACTGCGGCGAAACGATGCCCGAAGAGGAGTGTACGCAGCACGTCGACGCGGACGGCGACGGTAAGTGCGACAACTGCGGAACGGCTATGCCCGACGGCGGCGACGAGTGCACGGAGCACGTCGATTCGGACGGCGACGGTAAGTGCGACAACTGCGGCATATGCATGACCCACAAAGACGCAGACAGCGACGGCAAGTGCGACAACTGCGGCGAGTGTATATCTCACAGGGACGCGAACGACGACGGCAAGTGCGACAACTGCGGCGAGAGCGTGATAATGAGTTATTATCCCGATTACGCGATGAACCGCATAATAGACAATCTCAGCGCGCAGTATTCCGAGCTTGCGGGATCGTACGTGTTCGGGGTCAGCTTCGAGGCGGCGATAGACGCGAAGAAGGGAGCGGCGCAGGCAACGCAATACGTATTGCGCGGGAAGGCGAGCATAGACCTTCGCGCGAACGAAGCGGACAGAGAAGACAGCGCGATATGGGTCGAGCTGGTAGAGAAGACGGCGGACGGCGAAGAAGTGGTGCTCGGACTCGCGTTGGAGAGCACGGACGGAGCGCCGTATCTGTATGCGAACGCGCTTAACGGCGGATACAAGAAGATAAACGCGATCTCCATCTACGATCTTGCCGTGCTGACGGGCGCGGCGGAGCCGGGAAGCGGCGCGTTGGCGACGGCGGGAACGGACGATATGATCACGTCGGTGATCTATTCGCTGCTGTTCGGAGACAGCGTCGAGTACAACGTGCTGGACAACGATTACGAGTTTACGCTGAGCGTAGCGAATATGATGACGGAGCTGTCCGACGTATTGCAGCTTGTGGATATCGGATCGTTGATAGGCATAAGCGAGAGCGACATAATCGCGATAGTGGAAACGGTATTCGGCGATCTTACATACGAGAGCGGAGAAGAGACCGTAGAGGTAGAGACGCTGTCCGATCTGCTTGCGTGGGTGAGCGCGAACTACGGCGGATACGGCGGTATCGTGACCGTGGACTTTGCGGCTGACAACACGTACGAGGGCGCGACTGCCGAACTGGTAGACGGAGAAGACGGAAACGCGAACGTGACATTGAACGAAGTAAACGTAGGCGTGGATACGGTCGCGGTCATGGACGAGTTCCCGCTGAGCGAGGCGCAGAGATCCGAGATGGAAGCGATAAATCTGCTCAACTTCAAACTCGAGGGAAGAGCGGAAGGTCGTGACGCCGCAGGCACTGCGCACAATTGGTATAATATCGTGGTCGAGGCGGATATCGATCCGTTCGTGTTCCTCGATTTCATCAACGGTACGGATATCGACACGGTAAAGAACGTGGTCAAGAATCTCGGATATCTGAGAGTTACGGTAGACGAGGTCGACGCCGAAGGCGCGCACGTTTCCAACATATTGACGCTCTTTGCCGATCTTGACGGAAGCGACAATCCCATTTTGGTCAATCTCAACGCCTACGATATAATGAGCGGCATAATAAAAGCCAACCTCGGCGGCGTATACGAAGTCGACGAATTTATCGACATGATCGCCGATCTTGCCGGCGGTACCGGTGAAGGCGGCGACGGCTCCGGCGAAGGAAGCGGAAGTGAAGGTGAAGGCGGCGACGGCTCCGGCGAAGAAGGCGGCGGTATCGATATCGTTGCGCTCATCGGCGATATATTCTCCGCAATAGACACCGAGAACATGACCGAGAGCGGCGTGACGATAGACGTCAACAAGCTCGGCGACGTAATTTGCGAGGCTCTCAACATCAACATGGAAGTCATGGGAATGAATATCGCCGATATCATCAAGAGCGATCTGCTCAACGGCGAACAGAGCCCCTTCCTGAACATAAAACTGTCGACTCCTCAGTACGGAGCCTGCGAAAGGACTTTCGGCTACAAAGACGTCGAGGCGGGATATAAGAACGGGCTCAACGGTTTCTTTGCCGAAGCTGAGTTCGCGTCGCTTCCCGATATGGTGGAAGAGGGCGCCGAGGATACGATCGGAGAGTCCGTTATAGATGCGTCCGGCAACGTGTCCATCAAAGGTAAAGACTTCAACGGCAACGATCTCAGCGCGAGCGCCTATGTCCTCGAAGAGAGATATACGACCGTGGGCGATACGATCGAAGTCGAATACGTGGTATCCGTTATCGCGGACCTGCCCGGAAACGGTATCTTGGGCTCCGCGCTCGGCGACAGCGTCAATCTGAAGGAACTCCCGCTCAGCGGCGTGTTCACCATCAAAGGCAGCGTTCAGGTCAGACCCTATGACGAAGAGGCTCAGATCGACGTGAAGGTCAAGGTCAGTTACGGAGAAGCTCCCGCGATAGTGGATGAGGTCAACACCACGTACGGACTCACTTCCGACGCCGGCGTCTATGCGACCGTTGCGACCAGAAGCAGCAACAGCATCGTCGTTACGATCACTTCCGGCGGCAACGCTAAAGAATATACCTTCAATAAGAATTCGATGAAGGTATATGACGCCGAAGGCAACGACGTGACCGCAGAGGTCTACGACGCCGCTGCCGATAAGATCACCGTCGCGGGTAAATATACGCTCGGTTTCGAGGTCGGAAGATATAAGATCGAAGTCGCCACCGCGTCCATCGATACGTTTGAACTGCGCAGAGCCGACGGAGGCGAAGCTCAGACCGAGATCGATATCGACGGAGGATTGCTCTACAACGATTATAAGATAATCGAGACCACCGCCGAAGGCGAGACCAAGGAACTGCCCATCGTCGCAAAGGCGATAGACGGAGGTCTTGCCGAAGAAGACTTCACCGATTTCGTCATGACAACGAAGGATCTGCAGGACGTCGGTAAGAAGGTCAATCTCGAGATAACGGTAACGTCCACCAATCACGGTGACGTCAAGATCACGACTCCCGAGGTCAACGTCGTCAGCGATAAGTGGGTCAGCGTCAACAACCTCCTGCTCGGACAGAGCGTCGACAACGTTGCGGTTATCCATGAAGGACCGGTCGATTATTACACCAGATACGACGCAGAGAACGGATTCTCGCTTGTAGACGCCGAAGGCAACGCCTACGCGACCCAGACCTATCAGATACGTATGTACTGGGAAGATGCCGCGGGCAATGCGGATCTCACGTTCAACGAAGCGGGACAGGTGACCAATATTCCCGTAGGCACCAGTGCTTCGCTCGGTAAATACGACGCGGTGTTCAGGATAGAATTCGCCGACGGCTTCTACTATCAGCTGACGCTCGACGTGAGCGGTCTTTATGCCGGTACAAGCGCGAGAAAACTCGTTGCGGGAGAGCAGTTCACGCTCGAAACGATCATCGGCGGCACTACCGGATCCGCGGTTTATCCCAATACGCTCGATAAGTGGTACTGGTACAACGCGGACGGAAGCAGAGCGGATCTCGAGTTCAAGTTTGTCGCGGGCAACGAATTCGCCATAGTAGTTGCGGGTACGGATACCGTAGTGGCGACGTTCACGCTCAACATCCTTGACGCGGAGAACGAATCCGTAGAACTCGTAAACGGCGCGATAGCCGCAGCGGGCTCCTACACGATGACGGTTGATGTCGAATTCCTCGGACAGACGTACACCCTGCAGAGGAACGCTTCTTCCGGATATCAGGTCACCGTATCTGAGGCCTGATAAAGCTGCAAAGGAACAACGCAACAGAATACCCGAAAAGGTATATCTTTCCACCTCCTCCACACCCCGTGCCGTAAGGCGCGGGGGAGTGTGGGGAGAAGACAACGAAACCGACGCCCGAGACATCTTTGCGTTTCTATGGACAGACGGGCGCAGGTATAGCGGAGTTATCCGCACTCCCCGGCGGGCGCTCGCACCGCGGGCTCCCGCCGGCTCCTTTCGACTATAACGTCGCCATGCGGCGACTTCCCTAACCATACCTTATCATACGCACACGGGACGGATCGGAAGATCCGTCCCGTGTGCCATAGCTCATTCGCAGCTTCGCGGGAGAGGCTGTGATCGTCGGTCAAAGCGTTCAAGACGTCGTTTCCCGGAAGAGCCGTACCGCGGGCGAGGCGTACGGAAAAATAAACGGGGACCGCAGCGTTGCGGCCCCCGTCGTCTTAGATATCCGCTCTCCCGGAGCGTTATTCAGCGTTTTTGCCCGAAAACCAGCCTGAGATCGTCGCCGACGATCTCGCGCATGAGAGAGTAATTTTTGTTGACCATACGCGACACGGTGCGTTCGCCGTAACGGCGCATCAGCTCTTCCAGCGACAGATTGGTGGTCACCATCGTACGTTTGCCGTGGTTGATACGCGATTCGATTATGTTGTACAGGTATTCGCAGGTCACGTTTTTCAGTATGTTCTCGGCGCCGAGATCGTCGATGACGAGGAAGTCGCTTTCGAGAAGGGGCGCCATGTATTTGCCTCTCGCTTCGAGCGGAGAGGTGTGATATTTCAGCAAAAGCGCATTCATGTCGAACGCCGACGTGCAGAATACGGGTACCCCCTGCGCCAGCAGTTCGTTGGCGACGGCGTATGCGAGAGAAGATTTGCCTACGCCAGATTGCCCGGTAAGCAGTATGAACCTGATGCGGCTGTCGTAGAATTTGTCGCAGAATTTCTTCATCGCCGAATACAGCTTGCCGAGGTCGTCTTTCTGCGCGCACCCGGAAGACGCGCTTTTGTCGTCCGCAAAGCCGAACTGCGGGATATGTTCCGCGCCGCACGAGGCTTTGAGAAGCTCCATATATTCCCTCTGCGCGCAGGAACACAGTTTTCCGTGCGCGAACCCCCTGTCTTCGCAGATCGGGCAGCGGCGGTGTGCCGCTACGTCCAGACCGTACTTTTTCAGTACGTCGGCGTAAGCGGCTTCGGCTTTTTCGAGATCTGTTTTCGCTTTTTCGGCGTTTTCGGTCTTTGCGGCGGCGGCTCTCGCACAGGCTATCGCGGCAGAGTTCCTGTCCGCTTCCGCCCGTGCGAATTCGGGTATCGCGCGGGCTTTGTCCAGCCGTCTTTCGGCGTCCGCGTCTTCCGCCCGACGAACGGCGTCGCGCGACGCGCGTATCTGTGAGTATATCCTCTCGCGTTCGGTCATCTCATACCTCTATGTCGTCGAAGTCGTGTATATCGCCGAAGAACGAGGAAAGCTCCTCCTTCGTATACTTGCGTTCGAGATCGCCCTGTCGTCTGTCGTCGTTTTTGCGTTTTCCGACCTCGGCGCGGAATATCTTTTCCGCGGCTTCGACCGAAAAAGCTTTTGCGTCGCGGCAGGCGGTGAGAAGTTTCGTCACCGCGCCGAAAGCCATGGGCCTGCCCGCGCATTCCCGCGCGGCGGCAACTATGACGTCGTCGTCGAAGCCCCAATCTTTCCACAGTCCGTAGGCGTCGCGGTCGGACGCGGTGACGCTGCGGGAGCTGCCCGTCGCGGCGATCGCTTCCTTTACGCGCTTGTCGCGTTCGACGAGAGAGGCGAGGTATTCGTTGATGCTCTTGCAGTCGAGGCAGCCGTTTTTGCGGAAGCGTTCCGCCGCGGCGTTCATTCCTCCGAGAGTACGTATGCCGTTGGTCAGACAGTATTCGGCGATCAGTCTGAGCGCGTCGCCGTCGAAGCCCTGGTTCAGCCATACGTTTACGTAATGGGATATGACGGTGTCGAGATTTTCGTAACGGACGCCTATCGTCGAGGTGACGTCTTTCGCGAGATCGTACATCTCCTGTTTGTGCGCGGCGTACTCTTCGATCTCCTTCGGATCTATGCGGTTGTTGACGAAGTATTCGTCGAGCAGTGCGTTCAGCCTTTCCATGCCTCCGCGCTTCTTGCACTGTTTGGCGGCGAGCAGTATCGCCTCGTCCGAAAAGCCCCAGCTCTTGGTCCACTTGACGTACAGCTGCCTGTCGTCCAGATCGATCGCCGACTTTTTGCCCAAGGCTTTGGCGATCCGACGCAGACTTTCTGTCGAGGAATCTTCCAGCTCGATATGTTTTTCCGCGTCCTCCACCGTGCGTATGCCGAGCGCATACCACGCTTTGGCGACCGCGAGCACGTAGTTGGATCGGATGTCTTCTCCTTTCATCCTCACGCAGTATCCCGCGACGAGCAGAAGCACTTCGTAGGGGAGGCGCGTTTCTTCAAGGAATTCGTAATATTTGGTGTATTCTCCCGCAAGCAGCATTCGCGATCCGAAGATGCTTTGCAGCTGCGCGTTGAAATCGGTGAATTTGCCGGGTTTATAGAGCTTGATCTTCTGCCCGGGACGGTTGTATCGGACTTCGAGAGGGGACTGCGACACTATCGTGACAAGACCTTCGTCGCGCCAGTACGCAAAGGCGTCCGCCAGCGCGCTCTCGGTCATTCCGAGCACGTTGCAGACGCTCTCGACGGTGTTGTCGGCAAGTATCGGAGAGGAGCAAAGATAAAGCCCGTAAAGATAGACTTTGAGCTTGTCCCCGTCGGCGTCGGGCAGGTTTTCGCGGATAAATCTGTTGTCGATAACGGTCGAGCCTTCGTTCGCCGCGTCGACCGCCATTCTGCAAAGCGCCATTTTGACCCCTGTTGTTGAAAAATTCCGCCGGATGAGGTATAATTACCGTGCGGTGAAATAATAATAGCACAAAAACCGCGGCTTTGCAACACAAAGCCTCTGACGGAGAAAGACGATGACGAAAAAAAGAACGGTCGCCGTCGTCGCTCTCGTCGTACTGACGGCAGCGGCGATATTTGCGTTTTCGGCGTGTTTGTCCGGCGAAGGAGCCTGGGCGGAGATGGGCGTGGATAAGGACAGTATAACGGGAATAACTCTCGTGTCGGGATCGGGAACGCTCAAACGGCTCGAGGGCGACAGGCTGACGGCTTTTATAGCCGACTTCGACGCTCTGACGCTGAGGAAAAGTTCGGAAGGGTTTCCCGACAACGGATACGATTACGCGGTGCGCGTGACTTCGGAAGGGGAGGACGGATATCTCGAATACAGGCTCGGACAGCAGTTGATCCTGCACGACGGCTTCGGCGGAGCGGACGCGGCATTCTATTATCTGGACGACGGATACGCCGCGGCGGCGGAAACGGTGAGAGCGTATTTTTACGCGATGTGAAGGGTCAGAACTGTTCGATGACCAGCGAATCGTGCCCCAGACTGTCCACGAAATCGTCGGGTTTGAACCTTACGTTTTTGAAGTCGGTGAAACGCGAAAAGTGAAGAGGGAGCAGGATCGGCGTGGAGCAGTCGAGAGTTTTGCATATCTCGGCGACCCAACCGCAGAATCGGTCGTATGTGGCGGCGCTCTTGTCTTCGAACACGGTGTCGGAGCATATCCTGTCGCCGTCCATCAGTTTTGCCCATATCTTCATACGTTTATTATTTTACGGAAAACGGCGTTTTATGTCAACGAATTACTCCGCCCAAATGTTTGACAAAACACGCCTCATTTTATACAATATTATGTAATCGAAAGTACCTCAAGGGAGGCAAATATGGGCAATAAGGTTATTTCGGAGGCCGTAGTTAAAAGACTGCCGAGATATTACCGTTACCTCGAACACCTCGAACAGGAGGGCGTTACGAAGGTGTCGTCCGGCTCGTTGGCCCGGCTTTTGGGGGTCACGGCGTCGCAGGTAAGGCAGGACTTCTGCAATTTCGGCGGATTCGGACAGCACGGTTACGGTTACGACGTGTCCTATCTCAAAGGCAAACTCGCCGAGATACTCGGACTGGACAGACAGTACGACATGATCATCATCGGCGCGGGCAACATAGGCAGAGCGCTTGCCGGATACAAGAGTTTCGCGGCGGAAGGTTTTAAGGTCAGAGCGCTTTTCGACATCGAGGTAAGAGAGCCCAGGATAGGAGATATCCCGGTATACAACATCGAGAAGCTTTCAGATTACGTCAAGGAGAACGGCTGCGACATAGCGGTCATCGCCACTCAGAAGTCGGTCGCGTCCGATGTGGCGAACCAACTCGTAGCGCTCGGAGTCAAGAGTTTGTGGAACTTCGCTCCGATCGATCTGGAGGTCCCCGACGACGTATCGGTGGAGAATATCGCGATGAGCGAAAGTCTGTACGTTCTGAGTTACAGAATGAAGAACAAGAACAAAAACTGAAACAAACGGGGACCGCGGAGCGGTCCTTTTCGGAGGGAGAAATGGCAAAAGATTTCGTATTGACCCAGGAAGGTTACAACAAGCTCAAGGAACAGCTCGACTATCTCAAAAACGTCAGGAGAAAGGAAGCGTCCGAGAGGATAAAGCAGGCGCGCGAACTCGGCGACTTGTCCGAAAACGCCGAATACGATTCCGCAAAAGAGGAGCAGGGCATCATCGAGGCGGACATCAAACGCATCGAGGACGAGCTCGAGAGAGCAGTCATCATAGAGGATCCCAAGTCGTCCAACAAGGTGACGCTCGGCTGCACCGTGAGGATAAGAGAGGACGGAGAGGAAGAAGAATTCCAGATCGTCGGCACCGCGGAGGCGGACATCAAGCAGAACAAGATAAGCAACAACAGTCCGCTCGCCGAAGCTCTGCTCGGCAGAAAGAAAGGAGAAAAAATCATCGTTGCGGCGGTTGAGCCGTACGAAGTAGAGATAGTGGAGATACGCAAGTAACGGCATGGAAGAACAACAGAATCTCGGAGAACTGATAAAGATCAGGCGCGAAAAACTCGCCAAATTGATCGAAGAGGGGCACAATCCCTTCGAGGTCGTGCGTTTCGACAAGGACGCTTACGCCGACGCGATAAAGAAAAGGTATGCCGACTACGAGGGCAAGACCGTGGCTTTGGCGGGAAGAATGGTGTCCAAACGCGTGATGGGCAAGGCGAGCTTCGCCAATCTGCTCGACGTAAGCGGCACGATACAGCTTTACGTCAGCCGCGACGATCTCGGCGACGAAAATTACGCCGCGTTCAAAAAAGCCGACATTGGCGACATCATCGGCGTGAAAGGTAAGGTCTTTACCACGAAAATGGGAGAGATATCCGTCCATTGCACCGAGGTCAAGCTGTTGTCCAAGTCGCTGCTGCCGCTTCCGGAGAAGTTCCACGGGCTCAAAGACGCCGATCTGCGCTACCGTCAGAGATATCTCGACCTCATATCCAACCCCGAGGTCAAGAACGTTTTCGTCACAAGGAGCCGCATCATCACCGCGATAAGGAGCTATCTCGATTCGCAGGGATTCATCGAGGTCGAGACCCCGATCCTCAACACTATCGCGGGAGGAGCTTCGGCAAGACCGTTCGTCACGCATCACAATACGCTCGATCTCGGTATGTATATGCGCATAGCTCCCGAGCTGTATCTCAAACGCCTCATAGTCGGAGGTTTCGAGAAGGTGTACGAGCTGGGCAGGATGTTCCGCAACGAGGGCATGGACACCAAGCATAATCCCGAGTTCACCATGATCGAAATGTATCAGGCATACACCGATTACCACGGCATGATGGACCTGACGGAGAAGATATTCGAGTACGTCGCCAAGACCGTCAAAGGTACGACCAAAATAACGTATCAGGGAACGGAGATAGACCTTACTCCGCCGTGGAGAAGGCTGTCGATGACGGAAGCGGTCAAGGAATACGTCGGTATCGATTTCGACGCCGGCACCGATATCGAAGAACTGCGCAGGGAAGCCAAGGCAAAGGGAGTGGAGTTCGAAGGCGAAATACCGTGGGGCAAACTGTTGTACGAGTGCTTCGATCAAAAGGTCGAAGAGAAACTGATACAGCCGGTGTTCGTCTATGACTATCCGGTCGAGGTGTCGCCGCTTGCGAAGCGCAAGCCTTCCGATCCGAGAATGACCGAAAGGTTCGAGTTCTTTATCACCGCGAGGGAAATGGGCAACGCGTTCTCCGAGCTCAACGACCCGATAGATCAGAAAGAAAGGTTCATGGCTCAGGTCAGACAGCGCGAGAACGGAGACGAAGAAGCGCAGATGATGGACGAGGATTACATCAACGCTTTGATGTACGGACTTCCTCCCACGGGAGGCCTGGGTATAGGCGTCGACCGCCTCGTGATGCTGCTCACCGACCAGGCGAGCATAAGAGACGTGCTTCTGTTCCCGACGATGAAGCCGATAGCGAAACAAAAAGGAGAGCAGTCGTAAGACTGCTTTTTCGTATATGAAGAAATATCACGCTCCTCTGTACGACGCGGTATCCGCCGCGGCTGCCCGAGCCTCGGCGAGGTTCTGTATGCCCGGACATTCGGGCTCGGGCTCGGGACTTTACGCTTCCGCGCCGTTCGATCTCACCGAGATAGAGGGGCTTGACAATATGCTTTGTCCTACGGGAGTCATACGCGAGGCGGAAGACGCCGCGGCGAGGGCGTGGGGTTTTAAGAGAGCGTTGTTTTTCACCGCGGGCGCGACGTCGGCGATGCACACCGCGTTGGCGGCGGCGCGGGACAGAGGCTCCGTATATGCGGTGGGAGAACTGCACAGGAGTTTTTGGGGAGGCTGCGCTCTGCTCGGGATATGCCCCGAAATATACGCGGACGAAGAGGCTTTTTTCCGCACCGATCCGCGCGGCGGCACGGCGTTCTTTACCGCGGTGGATTATTGCGGCGTAAAGTATCGGGAGGAAAGACTGCTTTCGTTCTGCGACGCGCACGGAGTGACGACGGTCGCGGACGAGGCTCACGGGGCGCATTTCGCGTTTTCCGAACTGCTGCCGCAGCCTTCGCGCGCGGACGCCGTGATATACGGATTGCATAAGACGCTTCCCGTATATACCGCAGGAGCGCTGATGTGCCTGAGGTCGGACAGGGACGCGGACGCCTCCGCGTTTTACAGACAGCGCGTCCATACTACGTCGCCGTCCTATACGGTGATGGCGAGCATCGATCTCGCAAGAGCCCGTTACGAATGCGAAGGCAGCGCAGTCTACCACATGATAAAAGAGAAAGTGAAAGAAGCGTTTCCTGCTCGCAGAGCGGGCGCGTTCGGGATATTGCAGAATGACGATTTTTCCAGACTTGTGTTGATAAACGAAGGTTACGCCGCGTCGGAATTCGTCTTGGCGCTGACGGAAAAAGGCATTTATCCCGAGGCTGCGATCGAAGACAAGGCGGTGTTCATCGTCACGGAAAACAACGCGGAAAAACTCCCCTTGCTCGCGGCGGAGGCGGAAAAATTCGTTCCTGCGCAAAAGCTTGTGCGTACCGAGCGGACCGCACGCGAGATAAGAACGGGAGGCATGCCGTGCATCGTCGACGCGGACGACTGCGCGGGATTCGCTTCCGTGGGAGAGATAGGAACGTATCCTCCCGGAGTGCCTTTCATAAAGACGGGAGAGGTGTTCACACCCGCCGACGCGGAGTTCATAAAGAAAAACGCGCATATGCTTTTCGGACTTGTAAACGGGCGCGTGGTTGTGTTAAAATAATTAGCGGCGAGGAAATATGAAGGGAACATTCATCACGTTCGAAGGCTGTGAAGGAGTGGGCAAGACCACGCAGGTAGAAATGCTCAAAAGATATCTGTCCGAAAGGGGCAGAGATTTTCTCTTTTTGCGCGAACCGGGAGGCAACGCCGTTTCCGAAAAGATAAGAGAGCTTATACTGACTAAGGAAAACGGCGAGATGTGCGGCAGATGCGAGGCCCTGTTGTACAGCGCTGCCCGCGCGCAGCTGATCGAAACCGTCATAAGACCCGCTCTCGACGCAGGCAGGCTCGTGATATGCGACAGATTTGCCGACTCCACTTACGCCTACCAGGGCGTGGCAAGGGGGTTGGGGGCGGATTATGTCGCAAAGCTCAACGCTCTCGCCTGCGGGGACGTCGTACCCGACCTTACGGTATTCCTCGATATGGCGCCGTCGGAAGCGTT
Organism: Candidatus Ornithoclostridium excrementipullorum; assembly: GCA_018716085.1. GTDB lineage: Bacteria > Bacillota > Clostridia > Christensenellales > UBA3700 > Ornithoclostridium > Ornithoclostridium excrementipullorum. The sequence continues at coordinate 47,259 of DVKK01000057.1, forward strand.
CGCGCGAAAGGGCGGCGCGGACAGCTCCGACAGGCTGGAAAGCGCGGGCGCGCAGTTTCACGAGCGCGTTTACGAGGGTTATCTGCAAGCCGCCGACAAGTGGCCCGAAAGGATCAGGAAAGTAGACGCGAGACGGTCGCCGCAAGAGGTGTTCGCTTCGGTGCTCCGTGCGATCGCGGAAGCGGGGATAAGTCTGTGAGCGCGTTTTCGGATATACTGAGCAAGTCGCTTCCTTACCGAACGGCGAGGGAGGACAAACTCAAAGGCAGGCTCAATCACTGCTATCTGGTCCTGACCGAAGACGACGACGCGCGAAAGGAACTGTGCCGCATGATCGCCAAGGTCGCGCTGTGTCCGCACGGCGGGTGCGGGAAATGCCCGGTGTGCGAGAAGATCGACGACGGGGCGTACGTCGCGCTTTCCGTCACCGACAAGGAAGATATGACCGTCGCGGACGTGGAAGAGATCGTTGAGGACAGTTTCTTCACCAGTTTCGACGGAGATCTGAAGGCCTACGTCGTCACCAATATGCAGGGGATGAAAGTCCAGGCGCAGAACAAGTTCCTTAAAACGTTGGAAGAACCGTCGGACGGGGTCGTTTTCATATTGGGCGCGACATCGCCGGGAGCGGTGCTGGATACTATACTTTCGCGGTGCAAAAAGCTTCCTTTCGAGGGATTCGGGACCGAGGAATTGCGTTCGGTACTCGAAGAGGAAGTCCCGACGGACATTGGAGGGCAGGATTCGGGACTGTCGCGCGGGGACATAATAAACAGGGCGGCGGTATGCGCTTTCGGAAGCTGTACGAGAGCGAGAGCTCTTGCGGCGGACGGAGAGTTCGCGAGACTGTTCTCTCTGGTCGCCGACGTGCTTGCAAAGATGACTTCGACCAAGAAACTGGACGAACAGCTGGCAAGGCTCGCGCCCGACAAAAATAATATAGGAAAGCTGCTCGACATGACCGAAACGGTGCTCACGCTTTTGTTGGGAACGGCGGAAGCGGACGGGGCGGCGTTCGGCGTGTTGAACGAACTGAAAGGGTCTTTTTCGACGGCGGCGCTGGTCAATTCGATCGGACTGGTGACGGAAGCCAAAAAGATGGCGGAGCGCAACTGCAATCCGCTGTCCGTCGCGGACGAGCTCTTTATGGGAATTTTGGAGGTAAAATATTTATGCCGGAGATAATCGGAGTTAAATTTGCCGGGAACGGGAAGTCGTACTATTTCGATCCTCAGGGCGAAGCGTTCGAGGTCGGCGACGGCGCGATCGTGGAGACCGTGCGCGGGGTCGAGTACGGAACGGTATCGATAGCAAATACCGACGTTGCGGAGTCGGAGATCAAAGGAACGCTCAAAAAGGCGATCCGCAAGGCCACGCCGGAGGACGATCTGCGCGCGAAAGAAAATACGGAACTTGCCGAAAAGGCCATGGATATCTGCGCCGCGAAGATCGCAAAGCACGGATTGAAGATGAAACTGGTCGGTGCGGAATATACTTTCGACCGCGCCAAGGTCATATTCTCATTTACCGCGGACGGCAGGGTCGATTTCCGCGAATTGGTCAAGGACGTCGCGTCCGTCATGCACACGAGGATAGAACTGCGCCAGATATACGAGCGCGACGATATACGTATGCGCGGAGCGATGGGTATGTGCGGCAGACCGTGCTGCTGTATAGGATTCCTCGGAGATTACGAAAAGGTCACCGTGAAGATGGCGAAAAACCAGAATCTTTCGCTGAATCCCACCAAGGTCAGCGGTATGTGCGGCAAACTCATGTGCTGTCTTAAATACGAAAACGACTATTATGCCGAAACGCTCAGACTCCTGCCGAAACAGGGCGCGACGGTGCGGACTGCGGACGGCGTAGGCAGAGTGGACGACGTGGACGTGCTGCGCAGACGTGTCAGAGTCGCGATTGAGAACGACGACGGCGTTACCAAGACGTATTACGGCATAAGGGAATTCGAGCCTCTCGGCGCGCCTTCGCAAAAGCAGCAGCGCCGCTCCAAAGAAGAAGAGGAAGCGGAGGCCGAACTCGAAAAACTCGAAGACAAAGATTGATCTCGCGCGGTCCGTTAGCTTTGACAAAAGTATTTACAAACCGCGGAACGTGTGATATAATCAAACTACAAAAACAAAAAGTGAGGTGCATTTATGGCTTACGTTATCGGTGACGCTTGCATCAAATGCGGTTCCTGCGCGGAGACTTGCCCCGTCAGCGCTATCAGCGAGGGAGAGGACAAGTACGTTATCGACGCGGCTACCTGCATTTCCTGCGGCACTTGTGCGGCGGGCTGCCCGGTAGAGGCAATCAGCGAAGAGTAATCTTCAACCACACACTCAAAGACGCTTTGAGCGTCTTTTTTGAGAAATGGTTAGCGTAAGACAACCGGCACGGAATAAAAAGTAAAAAAGGCGCGCGAATGCGTCTTTTTTCATTTATCCGCGCGCCGACATCCGTGCGGGGGGAGAATATCGTCGCCGTCCTGTCTGACTTTGCGCGGATGCCGGACTTTGCGTGCGCGACGGATCGCGGAAAACGCGACTTGCGGAAATACGGAAAAAGCGGGTACATATCGCAAAAATCCGCGCCGCGGCCGCAGAAACGCGTATTCGGAGGCGCCGCGGGGGCGGCGTAAGGAAGCGCTTCGGAATAAGACCTCGATCCGGGCGGAGCAATGTCGCGCGGTTGACCGCGCATTTATGCGGAGCGATGCGGCGGCGGTCAAAAAATGACGGAAGAGGCGGCAAGTTGCTTTATTTTTGCGCGCATATATGGTATTATATTACAAATGACATCGGAGAGGCGTATGTTCAAAGATTTTTTGCAGATGAAAGGCGTGACGAAACGGCAGTTGGAAACGCTGCTCTCTTCCGCCGAGGAGATGAAACGGAGGATAAAGTCGAAAGACAAGTTCTCCGACGAACTGAAAGGGAAGATCGTCGCGACGCTTTTTTACGAAAACAGCACCAGGACGCGCACGTCTTTCGAAGACGCGTGCAAGTATCTGGGCGCGGCGGTGGCAAGTCTTGACGTCGCCACTTCCAGCGTTCAGAAAGGAGAGTCGCTCGTCGACACGGCAAAGACGATCGAGGCGATGGGGACCGACGCGATAGTAATAAGGCATTCGGTGTCGGGCGCGCCGAAACTGGTCGCCGACAGCGTGGACATTCCCGTTATCAACGCGGGCGACGGTCTGCACGCTCATCCTACGCAGGCGCTGCTCGATCTGTTCACCGTCAGGGAGCATTTCGGCAAGGTCGAAGGACTGACGGTCGCCATTATCGGGGATATCAAACACAGCCGCGTCGCGCGCAGCAATATGGAAAGTCTTACGACCATGGGCGCGACGGTCAAGGTGTTCGCGCCTCCGACGATGCTGCCGATGGGCATAGAGAGGATGAAGTGCGTCGTCTGCCGCACGATAGAGGAGGCGTTCGTCGGTACGGACGCCGTCATGGGACTGCGTATACAGCTCGAACGTCAGCAGACGGGGCTGTTCCCGAGTTACGGCGAGTACAGTCGGTTCTTCGGGATAAACGCCGAGCGCATGAAACTTGCGAACAAGAGCGCGATAATAATGCACCCGGGTCCCGTCAACAGAGGCGTTGAACTGGCTTACGACGTATTGGATGCGGACTGCTGTCGCAAGGACGAGCAGGTCGCCAACGGCGTGGCGGTGAGAATGGCGCTGCTCAAAGCGATATTGGAGGAGAAAAAGTGATAAAGATCACGGGAGCCGACGTATTCGGCAAAAAGACGGACGTTTTGGTTGACGGAGACAGGATAAAGGATATCGGCGACCTCGGCGGCAAGTACGCCGACGCGGAAGTCGTCGACGCCGACGGATTGGCGCTTCTTCCCGCCTTCGTGGATATGCACGTGCATCTGCGCGAGCCGGGGCAGGAATACAAAGAGGACATAGAAAGCGGCAGCCGCGCGGCGGTCGCCGGAGGTTTCTCCGCGGTATGCTGTATGCCCAACACAAAGCCTGTGACGGACAACAAGTATATCGTAAAATACGTAAAGACCCGCGCGGAAGAGGTCGGACTTGCCAAGGTATATCCGATCGCCGCGGTGACCGTGGGGCAGGAAGGCAAGACGATCACCGAGATGGGCAAGCTCAAAGAAGCGGGAGCCGTTGCGTTTTCGGACGACGGCAGACCGGTCGAAAACGCGCAGACGATGCGCGTTGCCATGGAGTACGCAAAGCAGTTCGACGCGCTGATCATCAGCCACTGCGAGGATATTTCTCTTGCGGCGGGAGGCGTGATGAACGAGGGCTACACGGCTTCGGAGGCGGGATATCGCGGAATAACCCGTGCCGGCGAAGAGGTCATGGTTGCGCGCGAGATAGTGCTCGCCGACGCGCTCGACACAAAAGTACACATCGCCCATATCAGTACGAAAGGCAGCGTGCGGCTCATCGCCGACGCAAAGCGCGCGGGGATAAAGGTCAGCTGCGAGACCTGTCCGCATTACTTCGCCGCCACCGACGAGCTGTGCGCAGGGGGAGATCCCAACGCAAAGATGAATCCGCCTCTGCGCGAAGAAGAGGACAGAAAGGCGATCGTCGAGGCGATAAAAGACGGTACGGTCGACGCGATAGCGACCGATCATGCGCCGCACGCCGCGCACGAGAAACTCTCGTTTGCCGACGCGGCGAACGGTATCTGCGGATTGGAAACGTCGTTCGCGCTCGCATATACGTATCTCGTCAGAAGCGGAGAGATAACTCTGGAAAGGCTGTCCGAATTGATGACCGCGGGACCCGCCGCGCTGGTCGGTATCCCGTGCGGCAAGATAGAAAAGGGCGGACTTGCGGATCTCGTGCTCGCGGATCTGAACGAGAAATATACGATAGATCCCGACAAGTTCTTCTCCAAGGGCAGGAACACGCCTTTCGGCGGAAGAGAAGTCTACGGCAAAGTCCGCATGACAATGGTAAACGGAAAGATCAAATACAAGGACGGAAAAATATGCTGATCGACAGACTTATCGACAAGATCAAAGAGACGGACAACCCGTCCGTTGCGGGACTGGATACCTGCGTGGACTATCTTCCCGACGAAACGCGGGAGAAGTGCGAGACGCTTTACGACGCGGCGAAGTATATAACGGATTTCAACTTCGCGCTGATCGACGCGCTCAAAGACGTGGTCCCCGCCGTCAAGGTCCAGGTGGCTTATTACGAGATGTACGGCGTGGAGGGCATGAGAGCGTTTTCGGATACGCTCGCTTACGCGCGTCAGCACGGGCTGTTCACGATAGCCGACGTCAAGAGGAACGATATCGGAAGCACGGCTTCGGCTTACAGCAACGCCTATTTGGGCGAGACGGTGCTCGAAGGAAGCGCGGTCACGCCGTTCGAGAGCGACTTCATAACGGTCAACGGCTATCTCGGGACGGACGGAGTGAAACCGTTCGTAGAGGATTGCAAAAAGAACGACCGCGGGATATTCGTCCTGGTCAAGACTTCCAACCCCAGCGGAGGAGAATTGCAGGACAGGCTGATGGACAACGGCAAGCCGCTGTACGAAAACATGGCGGAATTGGTTGACGGATGGGGCGAAGCTCTGCGCGGAAAATACGGATATTCGAGCGTCGGCGCCGTCGTCGGCGCCACTCACAGAGCGCAGGCGGAGGCTATCCGCAAAGCGCATCCGCATCTGTTCTTCCTGATACCCGGATACGGCGCTCAGGGAGGCAAGGCGGACGACCTGGCGGTCTGTTTCCGCGACGGCATCGGCGGCATAGTCAATTCCTCGCGCGCCATTCTCACCGCTTACAGAAAACCGCAGTATGCGGGCAAGGCGTTTGACGAGGCGGCAAGGCTTGCGGCGATCGCGATGAGAGAGGATATCAACAAGTGCATAAAATGAAGGACCGCAAAGCCGAGGTCGTCCGCAACGAACGCGTCGCCGCGGACGTGATGAAGATGACTTTGAAGTTCGGCGATCTGCCCCCGATCATAGGAGGACAGTTCGCGCACGTCAGACTGCCCGACGGCGCGCACGTATTGCGCAGACCGTTCTGCATATGCGATTTCGACGCGGAGAAAAAGACCGTCGATCTGTGTTATGCCGTCGTGGGCGGCGGTACGAGAGTGCTGGCGGACGTCAAAGAGGGCGAAAAGCTCGACGTGCTGCTTCCTCTCGGCAACGGATACGTACCGGTCGGAAAGAAGATAATGCTTATCGGCGGAGGTATGGGCAGCGCCGTACTGCCCGCCGTGATCACCGCTTTCCCCGACAGAGAATATTCCGTGTTTCTTGGCTTTTCGGACGCGTCCAAAGTCGTGCTTGCCGACGAGCTGAGAGCAAAGGGTGCGAAGGTCACGCTTGCTACGGACAACGGGAGCGCGGGAGTCAAGGGCTACGTCGCCGATATAGCCGAAGCCGCCGTCGCCGCGTTCGGACCCGACGAGATATTCTGCTGCGGGCCCGAGATAGTCTACAAGATATTGGCGAAGAAATTTGCGGATTCGGACGTTCCCGTCAAGATATCGCTCGAACAGCGCATGGGGTGCGGGATAGGGGCTTGCCTCGTCTGCAACTGCCGCGTAAAGCGCGGTGACGGCGAAGAATATCTGCGCGTATGCAAGGACGGTCCCGTATTCGGGCTGAAGGAGGTCGTGCTGTGAACTTATCGGTGGAGATAGCGGGAGTCAAATTCAAGAATCCGATCATCGCCGCGAGCGGCACTTTCGGATTCGGCGCGGAGTATTCGGAGTTTTATCCTCTGTCGTCGCTCGGAGGCATCTGCACGAAGGGACTTACGATCGCAAAAAAAGAGGGCAATCCTCCGCCGAGAGCCACGGAAACGTACGGCGGGATGCTCAACGCCGTGGGTTTGCAGAACCCGGGGATAGAACACTTCCTTGCGACCGATGACAAGACGCTCGCGAACGAGGACGTCGTCGTGATCGCAAACGTGGCGGGCTCGACTACGGAAGATTACATAGCGATAGGCGAGAGGATCAACGACGCCAACGCGCAGATGGTGGAACTGAATATCTCGTGCCCCAACGTAAAGGAGGGCGGCATGGCGTTCGGAGTGCTGCCCGAGAGCGTGGAGCGCATCACCGCGGCGGTGACCAAGGTGTGCAGGAAGCCCGTCATCACCAAACTGTCGCCCAACGTCGCCTGTATCGCGGACAACGCCCGCGCCGCGGAGGCGGGAGGCGCGGCTGCGGTCTCTCTGATAAATACGCTGTCCGGAATGGCGGTCAACTGGAAGACGCGCCGACCGATACTCGCCAACAACAACGGCGGACTCAGCGGACCGTGCGTTAAGCCCGTCGCGCTGAAAATGGTCTGGGACTGTTACAATGCGGTCAAGATCCCCATCATCGGACTGGGCGGGATCGCGAGCTGGACGGACGCTTTGGAATTCATTATCTGCGGCGCACGCGCCGTGCAGGTAGGGACCGCGAATTTCGCGACGCCGACTGCCGCTTACGATATAGCGCGCGGTTTGGAAGAGTACGTTCGCGGCAACGATATCGATATCAACGACCTGGTCGGCACGCTGATCCTCAACGGCTGACGGGCGAAAAAGGAGTTTACATTATGATGACAACGGAAGAGGCTTTGGAGTATTACCGCAAGAGCGGGGCTATCCTCAAAGGGCATTTCAGACTGACTTCGGGCAGACACGCCGACACCTATATGCAGAGCGCGAAAGTGTTCGTCGATCCCGCTTGCAGCGAAAAGCTGTGCGCGGCTCTGGTCGAGAAACTCAACGCCGCGGGCGTAGAAGCAGACATGGTCATATCGCCTGCCATCGGCGGTATACTGATGGGATACGAAGTGGCGCGCCAGATGGGCAAACCCAATATTTTCGCCGAGAGAGAAAACGGCGAGATGACTCTGCGCCGCGGCTTTTCTTTCCCCGCAGGGACCCGCTTCGTGGTCACCGAGGACGTGGTCACGACGGGAGGTTCGGTCAAAGAGGTCGTCGCGCTCGTCCAAAGACTGGGCGGCAAGGTAGCCGCCGTGGCTTCGCTGGTGGACAGGAGCAACGGCAAGGTGGATTTCGGCGTGAAGTTCGTCAATCTCATAAGTATGGACATCGTTTCTTACGAACCCGACGACTGCCCGCTGTGCAAAGAGGGTAAACTCGAACTGGTCAAGCCCGGTTCGAGAGTATTTGCCAAATAATGTACGCTTTGCTCGACAGGGCATATTCGTCGCTGCGCGGCATGACCGACTTCGAGCCCGACTTCGGGATAGTTTTGGGCAGCGGTCTTTCCTCCGTCGCGGACAGAATGGACGTGAGATGCCGCATACCGTATGCGGAGATAGACGGAATGCCTGTCTCCACGGTGCAGGGGCATACGGGCGTATTGCTTCTCGGCACGTTCGGCGGGGCAAAGGTCGCCGTCATGCAGGGCAGAGTCCATTATTACGAAACGGGGAACGCGGCGCTGTCCGTACTTCCCGTAAGGCTTCTGATACGTATGGGGGCGAAAGCGGTGATCCTGACCAACGCCGCGGGCGGAGTGGATCCGTCCTACGATACGGGCGATATCATGCTCATCCGCGATCATATCTCGCTTGCGCCCAACCCTCTCGTCGGAGCCAACGACGACAGATACGGTCCGCGTTTCCCCGATATGACGGACGCATACGATCCGCAGCTCCGTAAGACCGCGGAAAGCGCGGCGCAGGATCTGGGGATCGCGCTCAAAGAGGGCGTGTACATACAGTTTACCGGACCGAGTTTCGAGACTGCGGCGGAAGTCGCGATGGCGCGCGCTCTCGGCGCGGACGCCGTCGGTATGAGCACTGCGATAGAAGCGGTCGCGGCAAGACATATGGGAGCAAAGGTGCTGGGGTTTTCGTTTATAAGCAACAAGGCCTGCGGATTGAACGACGAACCGCTCTCGCATCTGGACGTACAGAAAGAGAGCGCGCGGGTCGCCGACAAACTCGCCTCGCTCATAGAAGAGACCGTGCGGCGCGCGGAGGTGTGAAGATGGAACTCAGGTTTTGCAACGCGCTGATATGGGACGGAGAGAAACTCTTTCACGGGGAACTGCGCACGGAAGGCGACAGGATAAGTTACGTTTCGCCGGTGTCCACTCTCGATTACCGCAACTGGGATCGGGAGATAGACTGCAAGGGGAATCTGCTGATGCCGTCTTTCAAGAACGGGCATACGCATTCTCCTATGACGTTCCTGCGCTCGTTCGCCGAGGATCTTCCGCTGAAAGAGTGGCTGCACGAAAAGGTCTTTCCCGCCGAGGATAAGCTGACCGACGAAGACTGCTACAAACTGACCAAGCTGGCGGTCGCCGAGTATTATTCGGGAGGAACGACCTGCTGCTGCGAGATGTACGGACATACCCGCGCGGTGGCAAAGGCGCTCGCCGACAGCGGTATGGCGGCGGTGGTCACGGACGGGATACTCGACTTCGACGGCACGCCCGAGGAGATCGAGAGAAAGATAGATTCAAGCGTGGAATTTTATAAAAATTTCCCTGCCCGTGTGCGTTACGGACTGTCTATACACGCGCAGTACACTTGCTCGGAAGCCACGCTGAGAGCGGTGAAGCGCGCAGCGGACAAGTACGGATTCCCTCTGCTAGCGCATATGAGCGAAACGAGAGTAGAGGTCGAGTCGTGTATCGGACAGACGGGGAAAACTCCCGTGGAATACCTATACGGGCTCGGGCTGTTCGAGAACGGCGGCGCGGGGTTCCACTGCGTACACGTGACCGATCGTGAGATCGACCTCATGGCGGAGAACGGGGTGGCGGCGGTCACCTGCCCTTGCAGCAATCTCAAATTGGCAAGCGGCGTCGCGCCCGTTGCGAAAATGGCTGCGCGCGGCGTAAAGATAGGGATAGGTACGGACGGCGCGGCGAGCAACAACGCTCTCGATATGTTCCGAGAAACGTATCTGGCGTCCGTTTTGCAGAAGTACCGCGAAAACGACGCCGCGGCATTCGGCGCCGAACAGGCTCTGCGGGCGGCGACTTCGGCGGCATCGTTCGGTTTTTGCGGCGCGGAAGGCTTGAAAAGGGGCGCTTATGCGGATATGGTGATGATCGACCTCGGGGCTCCCAACATGAGACCTCGCAACGACGTGATAAACAACGTCGTTTACGCCGCGGGCAGACAAAACGTGCTCATGACGGTGTCGGGGGGCAGGATAGTTTACGAGAACGGCGTACCCGACGTGGGCGAAGATCTGAACGCGCTGTACGCCGACTGCGAGGATATCGCCGAGAGGATAGCACGTGAGACCGCAGGATAAGAAGGCGAAAAGACTGCGCTTCGGAGGATTGATATTGCTCACTCTGATCGTTATCGGTACGGTCATAGGAGTCATGTTCGCGGCGCAAAGCTGCGGCGAAGAGATCACGGAGCTCGATATGCGGCAGACGTATACCGCGGGCGGAGTTTCTGTCACGCCGACTTCTCTGCGCTGCGTCGAATACGGCGGAGATATCTACGTGTTCGTCTACGTGGAAGCGAAAGGCCGCGTGTATACGGACGATTTCGATCTGGACGGGCAGGCTCCGTCCGACGAGTGCGACGCCGCGGCGGATCGCGCGGGAGTGTCGCCTCTCGCCGACGGCACGATCGAGGACGGCGGAGCGTGGATAGCGTTCAGGACCGAAGGCAGGACGGGAGAGAGCCGTCTCGGATACGGCTCGGCAAGTTACAGACTGGGCGTACTGACTCCGGAATAAAAAGAAAGACAACGACGGCGGAAGACCGCAAGGAGAATAAATGATACAGGTCAACGATCTTACGCTTCAATTCGGCGGAAGAAAACTGTTCGAGGACGTAAACCTCAAATTTACGGAAGGGAACTGCTACGGGATAATCGGCGCCAACGGAGCCGGCAAGTCCACGTTCCTCAAAGTGCTGTCCGGCGAGATCGAGCCGACTAAGGGGCACGTTTCCGTAGGCAAAGGGCAGCGCATAAGCGTGCTCAACCAGAATCAGAACGATTTCGACGACTGCACGGTGATGCGCACGGTATTGCTCGGGCACAAGCGCCTTATGCAGATATGGGACGAGAAAGACGCGCTGTACGCAAAGCCGGATTTCAGCGACGAGGACGGCGTGCGCGCGGGCGAACTGGAAAACGAGTTTGCCGAGCTGGGAGGCTGGGAAGCTGAGAGCGAAGCTGCTTCGCTGCTCAACGAACTCAAATTCGGCGAAGAATACCACGACAAGCTGATGGGCGAGCTGGACGGAAAGCAGAAAGTAAAGATACTTCTCGCTCAGGCGTTGTTCGGCAATCCCGACATACTGATACTCGACGAGCCTACCAACAACCTCGACGCAAAGAGCGTGATGTGGCTGGAAAAGTTTTTGCTCGACTTCAAGAACACGCTCATCATCGTGTCGCACAACAGGCATTTCCTCAACAGGGTGTGCACGCATATCTGCGACGTCGATTACGGCAAGATAAATATGTACGTGGGCAACTACGATTTCTGGTACGAAACCAATCAGCTTCTGCAAAGGCAGGCGAGAGAGGCGAACAAGAAGGCGGAGGCCCGCGCAAAGGAATTGCAGGACTTCATAGCGAGATTCGCCGCCAACGCGTCCAAGTCCAGGCAGGCGACGTCGCGCAAGAAAGAGCTGGAAAAACTCACTCTCGAAGACATAAAGCCGTCTATGCGCAAATATCCTTATATCAACTTCGAGTTCACGCAGGAGCTCGGCAAGGAGATCCTGACCGTAGAAGGGCTTACAAAAAAGGGGTATTTCGAAGACGTAAGCTTTACCGTGCAAAAGGGCGAAAAGATAGCGTTTCTGAGCGACAGGTCGGTGGAAGTGTCGATGTTGTTCGACATACTGTGCGGCGAGGAAGAGGCGGATTCGGGCAAGGTCGTATGGGGCAAGACGGTCACGACGGGGTATCTGCCGCAGAATTTCGATTCTTTCTTCGACGGGTGCAAGCTCAACCTCGTGCAGTGGATAGACCGCTGGTCCAAGGATCACGACGAGACCTATCTGCGCAGCTGGCTGGGCAGGATGCTCTTCTCGGGCGACGAGGTCAAAAAGAGCGCAAACGTTCTGAGCGGAGGCGAAAAGGTGCGCTGTATGCTCGCGCGGGCGATGCTGACCGCGGGCAACGTGCTCATCCTGGACGAGCCGACCAACCATCTCGATCTCGAATCGATCACCGCACTCAACAAGGGAATGATCAATTTCAAGGGCTGTATACTGTTTTCGTCGCATGACCAGGAACTCATGCAGACTACGGCGAACAGGATAATAGAGATCAACGGCAAAAAGACGTTCGACAAACTCACCACATACGAGGACTACCTCGAATCCATCGACTAAGGAGGCGGATATGGATAAGGACAACGAGAAGATATTGCGGATACTCAAAGAGGACAGCCGTTTTTCCGCGGCGCAGATAGCCGCCGCGACGGGCATAGCCGAAGCGGAAGTGAAAAGACGGATCGCCGCCATGGAAGAGGACGGAGCGATAGCGGGATACACAGTGCTCACCGATATCGAAAAGACCGACGAGGACGCGGTCGTCGCGTTGATAGAGGTAAAGGTCACGCCGATGATGAGCGCGGGCTTCGATTCGATCGCGCGCAGCATCTGCCGTCACGAAGAGGTAAAAGACCTCTATCTAATGAGCGGAAGTTACGACCTTGCGCTCATCGTAGAGGGCCGCAATCTGCGCGAGGTGTCGCGCTTCGTGTCCGAGAAGCTGTCCGTTCTCAAAGACGTCACGTCCACGTCCACGCATTTCATACTCAAAAAGTATAAGAACGAAGGCGTGATAATGGACAGAGCGGAAGAGAAAAGAGAAGAACTGGTATGAATTACGACAGGTATTTTACCGATACGGTCAAAAAGATCAAGCCGTCGGGGATAAGAAAGTTTTTCGACGCCGCCGCCATATACAAAGACGTGGTATCGCTCGGCGTGGGCGAGCCGGATTTCGACACGCCGTGGACGGCGCGCGAAGCCGCGATCCGCAGCATAAGGAGCGGATTTACCCATTACACCGCCAACAGCGGACTGCTCAAACTGCGCGAGGCGATCTCCGAGTACATGAAGCGCCGTTTCGGTCTTGAATACGACCCGAAAGACGAAGTGGTCGTCACGGTAGGCGCGAGCGAGCCTATCTATCTGATGCTGCGTACTTTCGTCGGCGAGGGCGACGAAGTCGTCGTCCCCGATCCGTCTTACGTTTCTTACGCTCCGAGCGTAGAGTTGTGCGGCGGCAGAGCGGTGCCCGTAGGCTGTAAGGCGGAAAATTCCTTTGCGCTCGAACCCGAGGCTCTGGAAGCCGCGATCACCGACAGGACCAAGGTGCTGATCCTGCCGTATCCGAACAATCCCACCGGCGCCATCATGACCAAGCGGCAGCTCGAAGCCGTCGCCGACGTGGTGAAAAGACACGATCTGTTCGTATTGTCGGACGAGATATATGCCGAACTCACTTACGGGGACGAAAGACACGTGAGCATAGCTTCGGTTGACGGAATGCGCGAGCGCACAGTCGTTATCAACGGTTTCAGCAAGGCGTTCGCGATGACCGGTTGGCGGCTGGGCTATGTCTGCGCTCCGCGCGAGGTCGAAAAGCAGATACTCAAACTGCATCAGTACGTGATCATGTGCGCTCCGACGAGCGCGCAGTACGCGGGATTGCAGATGTTGAAGACCTGCTTCGAGGACGACTTCGCTTCCGTGGAGGAGATGAGGGAAGAATACGACGTGCGCCGCCGTTTTCTCGTGAACAGGCTCAACGGCATGGGGCTGGATTGTTTCGAACCGAAGGGCGCGTTTTACGTATTCCCGTGCGTACGGTCGACGGGCATGGACGGAGAGGAGTTTGCCGAAAAGCTGCTCGGCAGCAAAAAAGTCGCCGTCGTGCCGGGCGGAGCGTTCGGGGAGAGCGGAAAAGATTTCGTCAGGATAAGTTACGCGTATTCGCTGTCCGATCTTAAAAAGGCGATGGACAGGATAGAGGAGTTCGTCGGAGAGATACGCGCCGAACGTGCGAAGAACGCCGACATCTGACCTTGTTTTTCGGGATGAGAAAAAAGAAAAATTTTTTTGAAATTTTTCGAAAAAACAGTTGACAACCCGAAAGATCGATGATATAATGCGACTGTAAATCAAAGAGCTCATAATTTTCCCCCTTATCATATAAAGGAAGGGAGATGCTTACGAAAGTGAGTATCTCCCTTTCTTTTTGCCTGAAAACGAATATTTTCAACAAAAACGGCATTTTCGCGGCATATTTACCGCTACGATCGGATCTGAGTAAGAGCTTTTTTCGGCGGGAAACGGAAAATCGGGCGCCTGAGCGTCCGTAAGATAAAGATCGTCGTTATCAGCAGATTAAGAACATAAGAAAGCGGGATGGTCGACGCGATGCGTTCGCGCGCAGCGCAGGGCGAATCGGTCAAAGAGGGCGTACGGAAATCTCTTCGCCTTTGAGAGCGCGTACGATACCGCCGTCCGTTTCCACGATCAGCGCGCCGTCGTCGCCCACCGTCTTTGCGACGGCGGTCTCGGGCGCTCCTTCGTAGACGTAACTTACGCGCCTGCCTATGACGAAACAGCGGCTGCGGTATTCGTCGAGAAAAGCCGCGTTTTCCAGATCGGCTGACAGATCGAGCAATTCCGAAACGATATCCGCCACGAGTTCGTTGCGTTTGGGAGGGGCGCTTCCGTCGCCGTATATCGTACCCGCTATATTGCGGAGCTCTTCGGGGAAAGCGGACTGCGGCGTGGAATAGTTTATACCTATTCCCACTACCACGCTGCGAAGCGCGGCGGAAGAAAAGAAGTCCGTCTGAGCCTGCGCCGAGATGCCGCATATCTTTTTGCCGTTCAGGAACACGTCGTTGACCCACTTCACGGACGCGTCTATGCCCAACACGCGTTTCAGCGACCGCATTACGGCGACGGCGGCGGCGAGAGTGATCAGCGGCGCGCGTTCTATCCCGCTGCCGAGCCTGAGCACGATGCTGAAATATATCCCGCCGTCCGGCGAACAGAACGACTTTCCGACTCGTCCCTGTCCCGCGGACTGCCTGACCGCCGCGACGACCGTGCCGTGCGGAGCGCCTTCGGACGCCGCCTGCTGGGCAAGGATATTGGTGGAGGATACCTCCTGCGCTACGGTGACGGGCAGAGAAGAATATCTTTCGGGCAGGCACGCGCGGATAGACGTCGCCGACAGCGCGTCGGTGTCCTCGGACAAGGTATAGCCTCCTCCGCGGACCGCCTCTATGCGGCATCCGCCCGCGACGAGAGCTTTGACAGCCTTCCATACCGCGGCGCGCGTAACGCCCGTCTTTTCGGCGAGCTGTTCGCCCGAAAAGACTTTGCCTCTGTTGCGTTCCAATATCTGCAATATACGGGTTTTGGTGTCCATAGGTGTTCCTGTAATATATACGATATCCTATTAATATGTTATCGCGCGCGCGTATGCGGCGACGTACCGTATATCATTCGTCGAAATCGTCGTAGTGAGTGCGGTATTCGGTATCGAACGTTTCTATAAAGCCCTTTGCCGCGCACATCAGTTCCTCTTTTCGAAAATCGCTGTCCGCTTTGGCAAGATCGACCGTAATGCCCAGCATCCTTTCTTTGAGCACGGAGTAGACGTCGTTGCCCGTGAGTTTATCGACAAACGCCACTGTCAGCAGGAATTCCCCTTTGAACGCTTCGAGCGCCGAATCTGCCAGCGAACAAGCCTGTTCTTTCGAAATATCGGCAAGGTCTTTCCATTCGATATCGAGAGGAAGAAGCAGGTCGCCGAAGTCGGTGAGAGTGCCGATGAAGAGCAGTTCCTCGGCGGAAGGTTCGCCGTCCGCGACGGCTATTTTGAGCAGGAATGCCTGCAAAGAAACGTCGAATTTTGCAAGAAACGCGTTTTCGTCCATCTCTTCCGCAAGTTCTTCCGCGTTCTTTTTCGCCACTTTGAACACGGCTTTGAGCAGCTCCACGCAATCCGCATAGTCGCCGCACGCGTCGGTAAAATGTTTAACGGGTGAGTCCATATATACTCCTTATAAATATATGATATAGCCGCGGCGGGCTTATGTCAAGAATTATTCGGGGAAGACGGGGGTCCCCGACGCCGAGATACTTACGGAAAGAAACGTTTTCGGAGCGCGTTCGTGAGGCATAATCGAATACGGCGCGAAAAACAGAACTTGCGATATTGTTGCATTAGACTGCTCGGCGTGATAAAATAACTTGACGGCATTGACATGGAAAATACTGTAACCGGAAAAACCTATATAGGCAAGGTCGAAAAGACGGGATTCGTGTTCGCCGCGCTCGGACAGGGCGCGATGTACGCGATGATGACGTCCTGGCTCAATCGGTTCTATACCGACGTGCTGGGGCTGGAACTTCTTTTCGTCATGGGGCTTATGTGGGGCGCGAGGATCGTCTTCGCGCTCGGCGATCCGATAATGGGAGCGCTCGTTGACAGGACCCGCACCCGTTTCGGCAAGATGAGGCAGTATCTTCTGTTCTCGCCGTTCATAGTTTCCGTGCTCAGCGTGTTCCTTTTCGCGGATTTCGGTCTCGATATGACGGGAAAGATGATCTACGCCGCGGTGACGTACATCGTATGGGGTATAGCGTATGCCATCTGCGACGTCCCGTTCTGGGGACTGCCGTACGCGATGACTCCCAACGTCGAAGAGAGGAACAAGTTCCTCTCGCTCGCCCGCACTCTCAACAGCATAGGCGGCGCATTGCCGATAGCCGTCGTGGCGCTGCTGATATCGGACAGCATACTCGGGCTGCGAAACGGACTTCTGGCGGGCGCGATCATATTCGCGGCGGTAGCCGTGGTGCCTTTTTCACTCACCGCTTTTTATACCAGGGAGAGGATAGAACCTCAGAAAGAACGGCTTCCGGTCAAGGATTCGCTCGGGCTGATGTTCAAATGCAAACCGCTCATCTTCGTCATGCTGTTCGGCGTGCTCAGTTTCGGCAGATACATGATACAGGCTTCCTACACTTATGCAGCGGATTATGTTTTCGATTACAACGAAACGGTGAGCGGATTTACGGCGTTCGTCTACGACTCGCGGCAGATATTCGGCGCGGCGCTCATAGGACTCGGAATGTTCCCGTCTATGATACTCATGCCCAGACTGCTGCGCAGATTCGGTACGCGTACGCTTTCCATTGCCGCCGGCGTGGGATCGGGCGTCATATTGGGACTGTTCTATCTCGTCGGACGGCTGACCGATTACAACTTTTACGTTGCGATACCGTTTCTGTTCCTGGGAGGTATGCCTCTCGGACTGTATAATATCATAACTTTCTCGCTTGCGGGAGAGTGTATAGATTATATAGAGTATAAGTTCAGTATACGCTCGGAGGGCGTCGTGTCGTCGGCGATCTCTTTCGTGGGAAAGGTGGCGTCCGCGACGGCGGCGGGCGTGATACCGCTCGTGCTGGAGCTGTCCGATTACGTTCAGCCCGAGACCGTTGACGGAGTGACCGTGATAATGGAGCAGAGCGATTCGGCAAAGAACGCCATATTCATGCTCATGTCGGCTATCCCCGCGATAAGTCTTGCGCTGTCGGCGATCCCCATGGTCGCGTATTCGCTCGTCGGAAGAAAAAAGGCGGAGATGGAAAAGGTCCTCGAAGAGCAGCATATCGCAAAACTCGAAATGTCGGGAGCGCTCCCCGAAGGCGGGACAGAGGCGGACGCCGCGGCATTGTCCGACGAAGCGTCCGATAAGTCGGGATCCGAAGCCGAAAACGCTCTTAACGAACACGGGCGGGAAGATCCTCCTCACGGACAAAGCGACGGAGAGGCGTCGGAGAGCACCCCGTCGCAAGGCGAAGACGGCGAATGAAAACGAAACGGCGCGCCCTCGGGCGCGCCGTCGTCGCAAAAATTTATTTGACGTTGAAACCGCTCTTTATGTGCGTCGTAAGAGAGCGCAGCAGCAATTCCCTTTTGGACGGATTGCCTATGTCCTGCAGATTGTCGCATATCGTTTCCACAAGTCCGCTGATAAGAAAACAGACCGAGTATTCGAACATCGTTCTGTCGCGGTAGCGATACGAATTTTCGTGCAGTATCTTGTTTTCGAGCATACCTTTCAGACGGCGGCGGAAATCGGAGTGGAAGTTGTTTTGCAGCAAACTCACGTAAAGTTCGAGATCGCCCGAAACGAAGTCGAAGATCTGTCTGAGGAACGGCTCGGGGTTGACCAGTATGGTCGCATAATCGAATTTGTCCAGAACGTTCGATATGCTGGCGATGATCTCGTTGTGCACCTGGTCTATGACGTCCGTCGCGTCGTAGTAGTGCAGATAAAAAGTGGATCGGCTGACGTCGGCAAGCGAGCATATCTCGTTTATCGTCAGTTTGTTTATCGGCACGGTGTCGAGCAGCTTTACCGTCGCCTTTATAATGGCTCTCTGAGTCTTCCTTATCCGTCTGTCTTCGGGCATTTTCGGTCACCTCGTTTGATATTGTACATAAGCGTGTTTTTATGTAGTATATTGTACAATTTTTGCTCAAAGATGTAAAGAGATTTAATGCAAATTCGCAATCGGTAATCTATAATTATATTGAAAAAACAATATTTTCGGACAAACGTCCATTTTCGGACGTCCGGACGGAGGTAAGTATGGTATATGTATTGACCGAAGCTACTGCCGATTTTCCCAAGCAGTGTTACAAAGAAGATTTTGCCGTAATGCCGATGCATTACATGCTCGACGACGAAGATTTCGACGGCGTCGAGAAAAAGCTCTCCGCGGAGGAATTTTACAACAGGATGAAGGCTGGCGCCAAGTCCAATACTTCGATGATAGACGAGGCGACCTTGCGCAAGTATATGGAGCCGCTCCTGCAACAGAAGAGAGAGATACTCTATATCGTGTTCTCGTCGGGACTTTCGGGTTCTTACGATAACGCGGTCAGAGTCGTCGCCGATCTCAAAAAGGAATATCCCGGCTGCAAACTCGAGATCGTCGACAGCCGCAACGCGAGCATAGGAGAGGGATTGCTGGTGTGGTACGTTCTCGAAAAGAGAAGCGAGGGCGTCGGTTTCGACGAACTCGTCGAATACGCGCGCGGGCTCGTCGATCACGTCTGCTCGTATTTCACGGTGGACGACCTCAACCATCTCGCGAGATTGGGCAGAGTGACCAAGACGGCGGCGTTTATCGGTACGATCGCCAATATCAAGCCCGTGCTGTTCGTCAACACTCCCGGAAAGCTGATCCCCATCGGGAAGGTGGTCTCGCGCAAGAAATCGCTGAAAGCGCTCGTGGATAAGATGGGCGAGAAGATGCTTCCCGCGTCCGAACAACGCAGGATATTCATCGGACACGGTCTTTGCCGCGAAGACGCCGAATTCGTCAAGGGGCTTATAACCGAAAGATTCGGGATCGCCGCCGACAAGATAATCATAGACGATATCGGACCGGTGATAGGCGCGCATACGTCCGCGGGCGTCGTGGCGCTGTTCTTCCTCGGTACGGACAAGGTGGAGAAAAACGATACTTCGGAGCAGTGATCCAAATGGCGCGCTGCGTCGTAATATAACTTTCCTGAGAAGAGGGAGAGCCGTCAAAGGCTCTCCCTGCTTTTTCGGGCATATGCGATGAATGAGCGTGAAAAAAGCGACGGGTCTCCGCCGCTTTTGCGCGATCGTGTTTACAGATCGCCTTTACCGTCGTCTTGCGTACGGGACGCGTTTCCGTCCTCGGACAGGGACGTCGTATCGTGCGCCGATCCCTGCTCGGACGCCGTCGCGGTCTGCCTGCGCATTCCGAAACGGTTCAGATAAGCCTTCGCGGCGACGGTGAGAGGTACGCCGAGAGGATAGATCACGATGGATTGCGAGGCGATCAGAAACGCTACGTTGAGCATATATACGTATTCCTGCTGTCCGTATGCGAGCCGCCATATCCCGGGCAGAAGAAAGGCGTTGAGCAAGACCGGGAACAGACCTCCCACGAACAGCGACAGTTTGAAATTCCTGACCGTTTTTCCGACGAGCAGGGTGAGCGCTGCCGCCGCGAGAGTGACCAGACTGCCCAGGATTATGTCCAGAATGGCGCCTCCCGCCAGCCAGTTGGCGATAAGGCATCCGATAAACAGAGCGGGGACCGCTTCGGGGAATACGAGCGGAAGCATCGTCAAAGCTTCCGACGGACGGAATTGGATCTCGGAGATCGCCACGGAAGCCGTGACGTAGGTGAGCGCTACGTAGAGCGCCGCGAAAACGCCCGCGCGGCAGAGCCGCACGACATGTTGCCTCTTCATAAAATGTACCTCGGTTTTTTTATTCGGAAGTGTTTGCCGAAAACCTTCCTTGCCAAGGATATCACATCGTATCGGGAATTGCAACAAAACGTCGTCGGTTTTTGCGGCGGGAGCGTTTCCGCGCGGCGGAAAAAGCCTCGATCATAAGGTAAAATCAATGTAAACATTGCGCGGCGGGGCGGTTTTAATATGGACACCGCGGCGGCGCTGTGTTATACTGAGAACGGATCGGAGAATAATCATGAATGCGGAAAACAACAAGAAACTGAAAAACGCCGTGCTGTCTTTGCTCATCTACTATGTGGGCAGGGCGTGCAGGAGCTGTTACAAATACGACGAAACGCTTGCCGCGACTTTCGGCGCGCTTCCCGACGGGTTCGTGTTCAGGATAGGCGCTTTGCCCGCCGGAGCAGGCCTTACCATACGCAAGGACGCCGACGGGATAACCGTGCTCGACCGAAGCGACGCGCACGCTTCTCCCGATCTCGATATCCGTTTCAAAAACGTGGGGACCGCAAAGATGTTCTTCAACGGCTCCAAGTCGCTGGCGGCGTGTTTTTCCCAGTCGCAGACGGTGACGGAAGGCGACACTTCGCATATAATGACGCTGTCGCGCATATTCGACGCGGTAGCTTCTTATATTTTGACCAAAGGGATACTGAAACGCAACGGCAGAGAACTTCTGCCGCGCAGAGTCAGCGCGCACAAGATGCGTTTCAAGACGTTGATCGGGAGGATATGATGAAAGGCGACAATCTCTATTACGAGGTGCCCGTCGCTCCCAAGATAGTGGGGGGCGAGGGTTGTTTCGAAGCGATGGGCGAGGAACTGCGCGCGATCGGAGCCGTATCGGCGATCCTGCTGTGCGACGAAGCGGCGGAGAAGGCGCTCACCGCCGAGAAAGTCCGAATAGCGCTCACCGCGGCGGGAGTCAGAACGGGCGCCAATTATATGGTCGCCGACGGCAACGCCGCGTTTTCTTCGGTATACGAACTCCGCGATATTTACAGGATCAACAACTGCGACTCGATAGTCGCCTGCGGCGGCGAGGACACGGTCAATACCGCGAAGGCTCTAAGGATGCTGCTTTCTTCGCAGGCGGTCACGTTGGACGAGATCGCAGGCGTCGACGTCGCCAAATCCAAAGTCACGGTGCCGTTTGCCGTTATCCCCGCAGGCGTGGATACGTCTTCCAGCGTTACGCGCAGCGCCTTTCTGAAAAAAGAGGACGGAGAGGGACGCGAATTCCGTTCGTCGCTCGGCAAAGCGGACGTATGCGTCGTGGATGCGGGTACCGATCTCGGCGCAAGTTTCCGCAGTATCGCGGTCGGAGCGGTGGAGGTGCTTGCGGGAAGTATCGAAAGTTTCGTGTCGCTCAATGCGGGCAAACTGACCAAGTGTATGGATCTTTTCGCGATGCGTGCGATCAGGGACAGCCTCGACAAGGCTTTGGAGGATCCGGGCGACGCGACCGCTATGTGGCAGCTCAGGCAGGCGGGACTGTTGTCCGGACTTGCTTACGATACCGCGGGAGCGGGACTCGTGCGCGCCATGACCAACGCTTTGACGGTCGTCTGCGGAGGCAGACGCGAGGAATACTCGGGCATAGTGCTGCCCGAGGTGCTCAGGTTCAATCTCGAAAGCCGTAAAGACGATTATGCCGAGGCTCTGTATTACGTCGTGGGCGACGACAGGTTCGCTTCCACTGCCGCGGACATGCGCGCGGAGACGTTTGTGTCCACGGTATCCGATCTGACCGCAAGGCTTTATAAAGAGGCGGGCGTAGCCCGCACTCTCGGGGAGCGAGGCTTGAAGGAGGAGGACGTTTCTTCCGTGGCGGCATCCGCCGCGGGGGACTATTCCCTGATGACGAATCCCGTCCGCGCTACGGCGGAAGACATAGCCGAAATATTGAGGAGATTGCTGTAATATGAACACGGAGATCAAAAAATTGCCGAAGACGTTCACGTTCTCCTGCCCTACGAAACTGCTCGGCGGGAGCAACGCTCTGGACAATCTTCCATTCGAGATGAAAGAAAAGGGCGCCGCGCGTCCGCTCGTCGTAATGGACGAATACGCGCTTCGCCTCGGATATTACCGCGAACTCAAACGGGTGATGAAAAACGACGACGTGGTCATAGTCGGCACATACGCCAAGGCGACGGGCGAGCCGAAGGACTGCGACGCCGTGGTCAAGCGATTCAAGGAACTGGACTGCGACTGCATAGTCGGGCTCGGAGGCGGCGGAGTCATAAACGTGGCTAAGGCCGCGAAGCTGATGTTGGGGCAGAACAGAAGCGCTTTCGCGTCGTTCGAGGGCGACAGCGTGGCAAGACAACAGCATTACGGCAACGAGAACATACCTCTGTTTTTGTTGCCGTGCGATATGCCGGGAGGTACGGAGGCTACGACGAGGGCGAGGATCGTGGACGAAGGAGCCAATCTGTTCTACAATTTCGATTCGCGCCGCACCTGCGCGACTGCCGTGATACTGGACAAGAGGCTGACCGACAGGATGCCCGCTACTGCCATGGCGGTTTCCGGATTGGGCGCGCTGGCAATGGGCATAGAGGGATTTGTAGACAACCCCGACAACATGATAGCCCAGTCCTACGCCACAGCCGCCATAAATTCCGTCATGACCATGTTGCTGCCGGCGATGCTGCACAACGGCAACGTGCGGTACAAACTGACGCTTTATACCGCGATAATCAATGCGGGGGTGGCGTATTATAACGTAAAAGGCAGCATAGTCCGCGATATCGCGACCGAGCTGAGCATGCGTTACAAGATAGATTCGCAGCAGGCGTTGCAGATAGTGTTCCCGTATTATTACGAAACGAGAATGAGCGACGAACGCATATTCAAAGGGATACTCATGCCGCTCGCGGGCGAGGACGTATACGCTTCCACGAATTTCAACGCGAGAGACAAAGTTGCTCTGGACAGGATCAAAGAGTTCTGGGAAAAGGTGACCGCGCTCGCGGATATCCCGACCAAGCTGTCCAAAGTGGGAGCCAAACAATCCGACTTCCCGTCGATCGCTCAGGCGGTCATAGAAAGATACAGAGGTTCGGCGAAAGAGTTCAGCAATTATACTTACATCACCGAACTGTTGGAGAAGGCGTTTTGAACGCGGTGAATTACGACGCGCTCGGCGCGAAGATCACGAAAGCTTTTGCCGAGGCGGGGCTGAGACCCCGTCTTCTTTTGCACAGCTGCTGCGCGCCGTGCAGCACGCATTGTATCGAGGCGCTCCGAAACTCGTACGAACTCACCGTATTTTATTACAATCCGAACATATTCCCCGAAGCGGAATACGAGAAGCGAGCTTCCGAACAGCGCCGTTATATTGCGGAGAATATGCCCGGGATCGGGTGCGAGATCGCCGATTACCGTCATTCGGAATTTTCCGAAGCCGTCCGCGGATACGAAAACGAGAGGGAGGGCGGCGCGCGTTGCGCAGAATGTTTCCGCCTGCGGCTGCACGCCGCCGCGGAATACGCCGCGCGGCACGGCTTCGAGCTGTACTGTACGACGCTGACGGTAAGCCCGTACAAAAACGCCGCCGTGATAAACGCGATCGGCGAGGAGGAGGGAAAACGCGCGGGCGTTAAGTTTTTGCCGTCCGACTTCAAGAAAAAGGACGGCTATCGGGATTCCGTCGCAAGGAGCGTCGCCGCGGGGCTGTACAGGCAGAACTACTGCGGGTGCGAGTATTCTCTCGCGGAAAGAGCGTCGGCGGAAAAAGGGAAACGGGCGTCGGAAGGAGTTTGAATCATCGGAACGCGCGGGATCGCGCTTGTTTTTGCGTTTTTTGAGAAGAATGCGCCGGCTTTTGCCTCGGCGCGCTGTTTTTTGCGTAAAATCGTTGGCAAAACGCTCCTTATGATTTATAATAAAGAAAAGCGCGTGCATATTAACAACGGAGGCCGCAATGCAGGAAGAAAACGGTATGACCGTAAAACAGTTCGTAGACATACTCAAAAAAAGCTGGGTGACGATCCTCGTCAGCGTGCTGATCGTGGCGATCGTATTCGGATCTTTTCTCGCGATAGTCAAGACCGTCGCGACCGATAGCTATTACCGCGGTACGCTCTATTTCGCCGGCAGCGATTCCAACGATAACAGAGCGACGGACATCTCGGGGATAGTTTCGGCGGACAATATTTCCAAGGCTCTCAGAGCTACGGGATATTCCGAGGACGAGATCGCGGGACTTACCGAAACGGTAAGAGGCGCGATAACCGTTACGCCCGTGGTCCCCGCCGGCGCGCAGGGCAGCGATACCGAATACGTGCCCTCCACTTACACGGTCACGATGAATCCGATCGACGGCCTTACGGAGAGCGAATGCATATCGGTAGTCAACGCGGTCATGAACCAGTTCGTCAGCGACTACGCGCAATCGGACGGTGCGGTCGGGTCGTCGTTGGTGATGGTCACTTTCGATTACGACAGTTACGACTATATCCATATAGCGGGAGAGCTGATCGATATCACGACCAACAATATGGAAGTGGTGTCGGACGTGGTTTCGAGGACGTCGGCGGCAAGCGACAGCTCGCAGAACGCGGTCTTCTCCGCTATACAGGCGAGATTGGAAGGCGAACTTGCCAGACTTCGTACTCTGCAATCGTCCATCGCTTATAACGGGACGACCAAGGAGAGCCCTTCGCTTTCCAACGAACAGTACCTCGATCAGGCGGTCACGTCGGCGCAGGCGAAAGTCACGGCGCTCGAATCAGAGATCGAAAGTTACGAAACTCTTCTCGCTAAGCTTGCTGCGGGCGGTTCGACCGGCGGCGTCGATACGGGAAGCGGTTCGATAATCATCGACAACAGCGCCCTTTACAATTTCCTCAACCAGAATTATTCCCGTACTCTCGGCGAACTGACAGAGGCGAGAGAGGCTCTTGCGTTGGTGCAGCAGGTGCAGACGGTATACGGGGAGGCGACCGCATTCGAGAACGCCGACGCAGATACCAAAGCTGCTATGAGGCAGAGCGCGGAAACGCAGCTGAACGCGGCGATCGAGAACCTTAATTCTCTGTTCGAGGAACTGCGCACGCTACTCAACGATTACAACGGTTATACGGGCTCTTCGACCAAGTCGATATCCGTACTCGCGCCGGCTTCGCTGATCACGGAAAGCGTACTCGGTACGACGACGATGCTTCTGGTCCTGGTCATAGTAGTGGTGCTGACGGTGTTCTTCGCGTTCATGCACGGAAGAAAGAAGTATATGCTCGCTCTCGAAGCCGCAAAGGATCGCGAAGATCCTTCCGACGGTACTCCTACCGACGGAAACGGCGGAGATGCGACGGAGGAAACGGCCGCCGAGCCCGAAAACGCATGACATAATAAAATCGACCGCCGCACGGCGGTCTTTTTTTATGCCCCGTATCGACGCAAAAATGCCGATATCGGCGAAAAACGCCGCTGTTTAACATTTGATTAAGGTCTTTTTTACAGTTCTCTTACCGTACAGTTCTTGACTAATTACGATAAATATAATAATATTATATATACTATATCCGTATTCCCGCCGCCGCATCGGAGCGAGCGTTCCGTGCGGAAGATCGAAACGGAGGGATGCGGTTTTCGGAGGAAAAATGTCAAAAAAGACAAGCGCTATTCTCAAATATACGGTACTTGCCGTCGCCATCATAGCGATAATAGTTCTGCTTTGGCTCATGCTCGATACCGGGCGTGAACCGGAGACGATACCGTATTCCGGCGATCAGGTGCAGAGCCTTACCTCGCTCATAGAAAACGGCGACGTCAGGTCGATATATATCGTCAACGGTTCGGAGGCGTACGTACTTCTCAACAATTCGCAGATAAATTACGACGCGTTCAAATCGAATCCGACGGGCAACGCCGATTATTACGTCGAACTTCCGGGTTATTCGATATTCTTCAATTATCTCGAGAGCCTGAGAACCGCGAATGCCGACTTCGTCTCTCCGGAAGTGGTTACGCACTATTACACAGGGGTCAGCTGGACTTCGTTCATTTTCCCCGCGATAATGCTCGTGGTCATGGGTATCGTGCTGTTCATCATATTCCGTCAGAGTGCGGGCGCCAACAAGCAGGCGATGAACTTCGGCAAGACCAAGGCGAGAGTCAACATGAACGTTCCCGTGCGTTTCAGCGACGTCGCGGGCGCGGAAGAGGAGAAAGAGGAACTCAAAGAGATAGTAGACTTCCTTAAAAATCCGCAGAAATTCAGCGCGCTCGGCGCAAGGATACCCAAGGGCGTACTGCTCGTAGGTCCTCCCGGTACAGGTAAAACGCTGTTCGCAAAGGCGGTCGCGGGCGAGAGCAACGTTCCGTTCTTCTCGATCAGCGGTTCCGACTTTGTCGAAATGTTCGTCGGTACGGGCGCCGCGAGAGTCAGGGATCTGTTCGACCAGGCGAAGCGCAATATGCCGTGTATAGTGTTCATCGACGAGATAGACGCCGTCGGACGTCAGAGAGGCACGGGCCTCGGCGGCGGACACGACGAGAGAGAGCAGACTCTCAACCAGTTGCTCGTACAGATGGACGGTTTCGAGAAAAACGACGGCATCATCATAATGGCGGCGACCAACAGAGCGGACATCCTCGACCCCGCGCTTCTGCGTCCGGGCAGATTCGACAGACAGATATACGTCAACATTCCCGACGTCAAGGGCAGAGAGGCGATCCTCAAAGTCCACAGCCGCAACAAACCCCTCGCTCCCGATGTGTCGTTCAAGATACTCGCCCGTATGACGAGCGGATTCAGCGGCGCCGACCTCGAAAACCTTCTCAACGAAGCCGCGATCCTCGCCGCCAGGGCGAACCGCAAAGTCATCGTCATGGAGGACATCCTCGAGGGCATCAACAAGGTCATCGCGGGACCGCAGAAAAAGAGCCGCGTCGTGACCGATTCCGACAAGCGTATCACCGCGTATCACGAGTCGGGGCACGCGATCATCGCCAAGGTGTTGGAAAACTGCGACGAAGTGCAGGAAGTGTCGATAATCCCGAGAGGTCAGGCGGCGGGTTACACGCTTACCAGACCCGAGACCGACGACAGCCATATAACAAAAGGCAAACTCATAGACATGATCACGATGATGCTCGGAGGCAGAGCTGCCGAAGAGATCGTGATACACGACATCTCCACCGGCGCGAGCAACGACATACAGCGCGCAAGCACGATCGCGAGGAAGATGGTCACCGAATGGGGCATGAGCAAAGCGGTGGGCAATATGTATCTCGGAGGGGACAAAGAGGTGTTCCTCGGCAGGGATTACGGCACCACGCACAGTTACAGCGAACAGCTCGGCGGAGTGATCGACGACGAGATAAAGACCATTCTCGACAAGTGTTACGCAAGAGCGCTCGAATTGCTCAACAAATATCGCAGCGTCATGGACAACATGGTCAAGGTGCTGTTTGCGAAAGACACCATCTACACCGACGAAGTGGAGATGCTCTTCGAAGGCAGATCCGCGGAAGAGGTGATAAAGGCGATAGACGAGCGTCAGGCGAAAAAGGACAGCTATAAGCGCGACGCCGCTCCCTCCGCGGGACGTACCGGAGCGCGGGTCGAGATCATATCCGAAGCCGAACTTAACCGTATGAAAGAGCGCAGAGCCGCCGAAGAGACGAGAGCGGCGGAGGACAAGGGATCGGAGGCCGCCGACGGATCGCCTGCGGCAAAACCGTCCGAAGCCGACGGCGACGCGAAAGAAGCTGCTCCCGACAAAGGCGCCGAGCCGGACGGCAACGCGAAAGAAGATCCGGAGAATAAGGACGGAAACGGATCCGACGGTCAATGACCGACACAGGAAAATAAGCGCCTTCGGGCGCTTTTTTCATGCCCTGTTACGGTTTTTCCACGTAAACTTTTATCGTGTCCGAAAAAAAACAGGATGTCTTTTTGTGCGTCACGAAAGTCATTCTGCGCGACAGCCCGTATTCCGTATCGTCGCATTTTCCGAAACAGTTGTAACGGTGCGATAGGTCGCAGAAGTGCGCATATACGGTCAGTCCGCAGCAGTACGACATACTTTGCAGAAAAGCGTTGTCCCGCGTTTCGTCGAAGACCTTTTCGTCGAAGGCGAAAATGAAGTCGCTCTTTGCTTTGGAAAGCGCGTGCCAAAGCTGAGGACGGCGTATATCGTCGGATACTATGAGCCCCATAAGCCCCGCCGACGTGCGGTAACAGCGCATACACGCTCCGTTCTGCAAGCCTTTTTGAGGAAACATCTGATCGCTCACGCCCAACACCTTGCCTTTGTCTATGACAATGGCGCTGTTGAATTCTCCTCCGTCTACGGCGGCGCGTACCGCGGCGACGACCAAGGCGCCGTATCTTGCCGAATAGCGCATCAGAGGAAGTATCGTATCCGAATCGCCGCGCAGTTCCGCACGCAGGTCGACTCTGCCCGCGACGCTGCGGTGCAGACACAGTATCTCGGGACGGCTGTCCTCTGCGTATTCGAGCGCGACGGACAGCGGCATTGCCGCTAAACATTGGAGCATACTTTATATTATGACGCTCCGGGGGTCTTTGTGCAGAACATTTGCCTCGCGGCGCAGGACGGCGCGGAGTTCGCCGCGACAGGCGGACGATACGGGTAAAAATGCGCGATAATAAAAAACCGTTCGCGCTTTACAAACGAAATTATATACGATACAATTTAAGTGTGACGATACGGAATAAGGCAATGGATCGGCGCGGCGGCGCCCGTCTTACGGCTTTATCCGTTCTCGGCAAAAACGCGCGGGGAAAAGGTCAGGGCTCCCGCAGTCGGAGGTTGATATGAAGAGGATATCCTACGCTTCTGCCAAGGTAAGAAAGACGCTGCTGTTCGGCGAAGGAAAACTTATCGAAGATTACGAAAATCTGCTGACGGGGAGAAGATATACGTCCTGCGGCGGCAACGTAGTCATAGGCAGCACCAGGTTCGGTTCGAGAAAGAAACTGCCGTTTTCTGATATGGAGGTTTTTTCCGCGGACGAGTCGGGTTATACGCTCCGCGACGACGGCTTCGGGATCACGGTCAGGGTGGACTGCGACGAGGCGGAATGCGGCGCGCTGCGCGAAAAACTGACCGTAACTGCGGAAGAGGACGTGTTCGTTCATTCCGTATGTCTGGGAGGCATGATCATCGCGGACAGTTCGTTCACATGGCAGGCGCCTCTCGGCAAAAGAGTCTTCGTGCCGTCCAAAATAGCCAGATTCGGACAGCCGGTATACGTAGGCGACGTGTTTATCGGAGCGGAAACTCCCGTGGCGGAAAACGGTATCGTCAAGGGTACGGCGAGAAGCGTCTACCATACCGCGCGCAAATTTTCCGAGCTTGCGGAAGACGGGGACGCTTACAGTCCTCCCGCTTTTATCGTAGGCGCGGCAAAGGAGAGCGGTTTCGACGCGGTGTCGGACGCGTTTTTGCGTTACGTTTCGGAAATGGCTCTGTCCGATTCCTTCCGCGTGCAGTTCAACAGCTGGTACGACAATATGCTCGACATAGATCCGGAAAAGATCGAAAAGTCTTTCACCGCCGTCGGCGATGGGATGAAAAAAGCGGGTTTCCGTCCGCTGGACTGTTACGTGGTCGACGACGGATGGACCGAGTACGACAAGCCGCTCTTCTGGGAATTCAATTCCAAGTTCGCGGACGGATTCGTCAAAGAGAGCAGACTGACCGAGAAATTGGGCGGAAAATTCGGAGTATGGTTCGGTCCCCGAGGCGGGTACACTTCGCAAACTCCCGTTTACGCGGGACTGCTCGAAAAAATAGGCTACCACTCCAACAGATATTCGAGAGATATCTGTACCGCCGACCCGAAGTACGTTTCCGATCTGACGGACAGAATGGCGGAGTTCTGCGAGAAATTCAACGTCGATTATTTCAAGATAGACGGCTTTGCGATATGTTCCTGTCCTTCCGCGGGGCACGGACACCCGAGCGCGCTGTGCAACGTAAAGGGCTTTTACGTATATCTTTGGGAGCAGTGGCTCAAAGGTTTCGAGAAGATCCGCCGCGTATGCCCCGGCGTATGTCTAAACGTAACGTCTTACGCGCATTGCTCGCCCTGGTTTTTGAAATGGGCGGATTTCATATGGATGAACAACGCTTCCGACATGGGTTACGTCGGCGAGGGCGACAGCCTTTCACGCTGTTTGAATTACAGGGACAGCCGTTACCGCGCGCTGTTCCTGGACGACGAACGGCAGTTCCCCGCGGGGAATCTGTACAATCACGAACCGTGTTACGCAAAGCGCAATTTCGACCCCAAGTTCTCGAAAAGCAGTCCCGTCGTATATACCGACGGACAGTTCGAACTTTATATGTATTGCTGCATGATGAGGGGCAGCGGTCTGGCGGAACTGTATTTCTCTCCCGAGATGATGAACGACGCCAAGTGGAACATAGCGGCGCGCGTGCTGGAATGGGCGGAGAGCAGACACGGGATACTCAAATATTCGCGTTTCTTCGGTTCCGATCCCGCGAAAGGCGGCGCGTACGGATATCTGGCAGTGGGCGACAACGGGGACCGCGTGACTATGCTGCGCAATTCTTCGGGCGAAGTTTCCGAATACGAACTGACCATGCCGGACGGGAAGAAGGCGAGCGGCACGCTCGCCCCGTTCGAGACCGTGATCACGGAGACCGTCGGAGGGCAGACGCGGGAGATAATACGCGCAAAGAGCTGAAAAACGAATACGTATCGGCAAAAGGAGAAGATCATGAGCAAAGCGAAAAAAGTCGCGATCGGCGTATCCGCCGCGGTATTGGTATTGCTGACCGTGGTGCTGATAGTGTTCTGTCCCAGAAGAGGCGCGGACGAAACGTACATATGGGCGGTTTCCGACGACTATTCGTCCGAAAACGCGGCGTCGTTGGAGAAGACGGCGGGAGAGGATTTCACGATACTGCTGTTTACGGATATCCAACTCTGGACGCTGGTGTCCGACAATCGGAGAGCGTTTGCGATCATGGACGAACTCGTCGAAAGGACCGATCCCGATCTCATAGTGCTGCCCGGGGATAACGTGTCGGGGATAAGCACCGATATACTGACGCTGCAATTAGTGTCTAAGATGGAAAGTTACGGCGTGCCGTGGGCGCCCGTCTTCGGCAATCACGACGCGGAAGGCAACGCGACTTTGGAGTGGCAGGGAGACAGATTCGAGGAAGCCGAGCACTGCCTGTTCGACCGCGGCCCGACTGATCTTTACGGCGTGGGAAACTATTTCGTCAACATCTTCGAGGACGGGACCCCGATATATTCGCTTTGCTTTATGGACAACGGCAGATATATCGATTACGGCGACCGCACCGCGGAAACGTACGTCGATTACGCGCAGATCGCCTGGTATAAGTGGAATATCGAGGGGCTCAACGCCGAGTTCGGTACGTCCGTACCGTCTATGTCTTTTTCGCACTTCGCGTTTCCCGAGATGAGGGAGGCGGTAGAAAAATACGGGATCCTTAGCGATGACGGAAGATACGTCATACCCGAAGATATGGGGCAAGGGTCGTGCGCGTACTTGCCGGGGGCGGCTCCCGTGAACAGCGGTTTCTTCGAGACCGCGAAAGAGTCGGGGCTGACTCATGCGTTTTTCGGACACGATCACGAGAACGACGCGCGGATAACCGTAGACGGCGTGACGCTCTCCTACGGGTTGAAGACGGGGCCGTCGCCGCGTCCGTGGAACAGCGCAAAAGAATACGGCGGTACGGTGATCACCATAGGCGACGGCGGAGTGAGCGTGCTCAACGAAGTCGTCGCAAGCGCGGACTGACGGGCGCGAAACGCCGTATTGCGTAAAAATATCGCCAAATCGCTTGCTAAAAGCGGTTCGGTGTGCTATTATTATTCAGCAATATGCAATCGGAGGATCATACAGTAATGAATTTTCTGTATATTACGGCTGCGATAGCCAATATCCACAACGAGATATCCAGGTGGCTGGAACCTCTGTTGATGATCGTAATGGCGCTTATGGGCGTCGCCGCGATCGTCTGCATACTGATGCAGAAAGGCACGAACGACAACCTCGGCAGTCTGGGCGGAAACGAAAGCGAAACGGATACCTACGCGGGCAGAAACAAATCGAGAAGCCGCGACAGCATCCTGAAAAAGCTGACGATAGTTTTCCTGGTGTTGCTGCTTGTGATATCGGTGGTATTCTTCCTTATCCTGCAGTAAACGAAAGCGGAATCCTTACGACCCCGTTGCCGAGCGCGACGGGGTTTTTTGTTTTTACTGTCGGGAGAAAGCGTCCTATCGCGGGAGCGGGACGCGCCTTTCGGTTCCTGCGCGGTACAGCCCCGCGGCTAATACCGTATAGGTATTGACCCGCGTGACAGCGCCGCGCCCGATCCCGAAATACATCGTCCGGCACCCGCGCT
>DVKK01000058.1 GCA_018716085.1 Candidatus Ornithoclostridium excrementipullorum
CAAATATTTTTCACTCCTTTTTATTCCTTTATTTATACCTCCCGCGACTTTCCGCGCTTTTTGCCGCCTTTTGCACTCTTTCTTCTTTTCTTCCCTCGCCTTTTTGCAATACAATGTTATCCGTCATCAATACAGGAGGCTCTTATGCATACTCTCAAACTTCTCATCGCCGACGACGATCCCGCCGTCCGCGATTCCCTCTCCCAAGCGTTCTCCGCGCTCCCCGACTTCGACGTCCTCTCCCCCGCCAAAGACGGTCTGGACGCCGTCGCCAAAGCCGAAACTCTTCTCCCGGACGCCGTTATCCTCGACCTCGTCATGCCTTTCTTGGACGGCTTCGGCGTGCTGTCCAACATCGACTTCTCCAAATTCAAAAAACGCCCCGTCTTCATTGTCCTCTCCAACCTCAAAGGCGAACTCTTCATCAACAAAGCGCTCTCGCTCGGCGCGGACTACTTCATGCTCAAACCCGCCGATACCTCTTCCCTCGCGGATACGATACGCGAACTGTGCGCTCCCGCTCCCTCCCGTTCCTCGGACAACGCCTCTCTCCCCGACATTTCCGCTCGCAAACACAGACGCTCCCTCGACGAGAAACTCGCGAATATATTCATCTCCGTAGGTATCCCCGCTCATATCAAGGGCTATCAGTTCCTGCGCGAGAGCGTCAAGCTTGCGGTGGAAAGACCAGATATCGTGAACAGCATCACCAAACAGCTCTATCCTTCCGTTGCGGATATTTTCCACACTTCCGCTTCCAAGGTCGAGAGAGCGATACGCCATGCGATAGAGGTGGCGTGGAACAGAGGCAAGATAGAGAACATAAACAACGTCTTCGGCATAAAGATATATTCCGCCAACGACAAACCCACCAACGGCGAGTTCATCGCTTTGCTGGCGGACAAGATGATGATGGAGAGCGTCTGACTCTCCTTATGCAAGACTTTTTCATACTCTCTTACATCTCTATACAGAGAAGGACGGCTCCCGCCGTCCTTCTTTTTTTCCTATCCGTGTCTGTTATCCGCTTTTATTCGTCGTTGCATTGTTTTAATCCCCCGACCCCGTACGGAGAGTCAGCCGCAGGCTTCGCCTTTACCTGCCTCCCTGCAAACGCTTCCCGATCGCGCGGACGGGATGGCGCAGCATATACGGGATATTTGCTATCATCACCTTTTTCATAAACGCTCTCATAGCGGGCGAATAACAAGGATGCGGACATCTGCCGCAGGCGGGTTTGCCGTCGCCGAACGGACAGCGCCGCCTGCGCTCCGCAACGTATTCGTACACGGCAAGGCATTGCGGACACAAGCCTTCCTTCGTCTTATGCTTTCTGCGGCAGAACCGCCCTATCATCGCGTACGAACGCGCGATATCTTCTTCCCGCTTTGTCACCGTCAGCGCGTGAGCTTTGCCTGCGTCAGGTCGGGCACGATCCCGAATTGAGTATCGCGGCTCATCATATTGATATAAAATTTGATATCTATCTGCCCGTCCAGAGCCTCTCTGTCTATATCGAACTCGAATCCGTCGTAACCGTCTTCGCTGACGGACGCGCCGACAATATCCGTGCCGTCCGCCCCGACCATTCTGCCGTTGCTCATCATCGACGTATCGGTGCTGTAAAGCGTAAGCGTGATTCCGTCCGAAGTTTTCTCTATCTTCACCGACGCAAGACAGTATTTCTGTATCATCAGCTTGCCCATCGTGCTGTCCGTAACTATCTCGTACGGCACGAGGTAGCTGCCCTCGTCGTACTCGTCTATATCGTATATCTGCCCGTATTCCCTGCCGTCGGCGGCTGTTCCGCTCTCGATAGTCATATCGTCCGTGCAGCCGGCAAACGCGAACACGCAGACCGCCGCTGCCGCAAGTATGAAAAACGCTGTCTTTTTCATTATCAGACCTCCTTTGTTTTCTCCATTGTAACAGAGCCGCGCGCCTTTCTTTCGTGGTTAGCCCACGCTAACCGTTTTGTGCCGGGCTTTCGTGCGGGCGTTTCGAAGTCCGCGGCGCGATTATACTCTCTTCCTCCGCGGCAGCGTCTACCGCATAGGCTGTTTATACGCCGTTTTTGCCCGACTTTTCGCTACCGCGGGCTTTCTCTTGCGTTTTCGCCGCCGACAAGTTATAATGTAAGAGTCGGAAGACATATACTTCCGTAACGAATACACAGAGGTGCGAAATGACTGAAAAGACAACCATGATGCAACGGGAGATATTCTCCGAACCGGAAGTGCTCAAAAGAACGATCGCGGCCTGCCGTCCCGTTCAGAAAAAGATAAAAGAAGAATTCGAAAAGCGCAATATATCCAAGATAGTGACCATGTCCAGAGGCTCGTCCGACAACGCCTCTACGGTGTTTTCTTTCGTCTGCCCTCTCTATGCGGGCAAGCTCGTAGGCAAATACCACCCCTCTCTTACGACGGTTTACGGCGCGGACACGGATATGTCGAACACCTGCATGGTCGTGGTCAGCCAAAGCGGTATGTCCAAAGACACCGTCGCCGTCATGGAGGACGCCAAAGCGCGCGGCGCACTGACGATCGGCGTGACCAACGACGAAAACAGCACCGTTGCGAAAGGCTGCGACATACATATGTTCCTCGACGTGGACGAGGAGAAATCGGTTGCCGCGACCAAAACGTATATAGCCGAGCTCATCGCTCTGTATATGCTCACCGAATGCGTCGGCAAACAGCCCGATATGTGCGTGGACAAGATCGTGGATAAGATCCCGTCCGTACTCGCTCTCAACGATAAGATAGCGGACGTTGCCGCCGCCCTCGCCCCGCGCAACAACTTCATCATACTCTCGCGCGGCACGATGCTCGGCACGGGCGACGAGTGCGCGCTCAAACTCACCGAGTGCTGCTATATGTTCAACCGTTCCTATTCTTCCGCCAACTTCATGCACGGACCTCTCTCCCTGCTCGCGGAAGGCGCCAACGTGATAATGCTCGCCCCCGACGGCAAGTTCAACGACGAGTTTATTTCCATGGCGAAGCGCGTACGCGACGCAGGCGCGTCCCTGACGGCTTTCTCCGACATTCCCGAAGTTCTCGATCTTGCCGAACAGAAGATAGAAATGCCCAAGGGCTGCGACAAGTGCAATCCCGTGCTTTACGGCACCGCCGTTTCTCTGCTCGCTCTCAACATCGGCGGAGCGAAAGGTCTGAACGTAGACGCACCGAGAAACCTCAAGAAAGTGACCGTTACGCTGTAACGGCGTCAGGTCGGATATCACGGAGCGCAGCCGCGCTCCGTATTTTTTCGTCGTTTTCCGTCAAGTCGGGACGCCTCGAGCGAGAGCCGATCGGCAAAAACACCTGTGCGTCGCAGCGGACCTTGCCGCACGGCGCGACAAATATCTACCGTTTTCGTTAAGGAAAGCCGCGGCTTTTTTATTTTTGTCTTGATAAGATAAAGATTATATTGTATAATTATTTATTAGGAGCGGCATATGAATTCTGCGATACTTAAAAAATACGCGAAACTGCTCGTCGCGACCGGCGCCAACGTGGGCAAAGGCGACGACGTATTGATCAACAGCTCGCTTGAAGGCGCGCCCTTGGCGAGATTAGTCTGCGAAGAATGTTACCGTCGCGGCGCGAAACGCGTGCTTGTCAATTACAACGACCGCAAGGCTTCGAGGATACGGTTTCTCAACGAAACGACGGAAACGCTGACCGATATCCCCTCCTTTGTCGCGGATATGAAAAACTCTTACGACGGAAAACATTCCGTCGTTATACAGATATTGTCCGAAGATCCTCATCTTTACGACGGAGTTTCGCCCGAAAAGCTGTCCGAATACTCCAAGGCGGCGGACAAAGCTTTCAAACGCTACTACGACTGCGCGATGACCAACAAGATACGCTGGACGCTCTGCGCAGTCCCGTGCGAAGAATGGGCGACGGCGGTCTTCCCCGACGAAAAACCCAAACAGGCCGTTAAAAAACTCTGGCAGATGATAATCAAAGCGATGAGGCTGGACGTACGCGGAAGTATCAAAGCATGGAAAGAACACCAGGACGCTCTGCTCGTCCGCAGTGCGAAACTCAATGAAGCGAAGTTTGCCAAACTGCGTTACCGCAATTCTCTGGGAACGGATCTTACCGTGGGGCTTCCGCACGGATATTACTTTACGGGCGCGAGGGAAAAAACCACTTACGGAAAGAGCTTCTGCGCCAATATGCCAACGGAAGAGATATTCTCCCTGCCCGACAGAAACGCCGTCGACGGCATAGTCTACGCCTCGATGCCGCTGGTACACGACGGAAACATAATCGACAAGTTCTGGCTGAAATTCGAACGCGGCAGGATAACGGATTTCGGAGCCGAAAAGGGCTACGATATCCTCAAAGGGATCATAGAAAGCGACGAAGGCTCGCACTATCTGGGCGAAGTCGCGCTCGTGCAGTACGACTCTCCCATACGCAGTCTGGAAACGCTGTTCTACAACACGCTTTTCGACGAAAACGCAAGCTGCCATCTCGCCATCGGCAGAGCTTATCCTCTGATCGAAGGCTCGGACAAGATGTCCGACGAAGAGCTCGCCTCCCGCGGCGTAAACTTCTCGGGCGTACACGTCGACTTTATGATAGGCACGCGCGATCTGTCCGTTATCGGCATCGGACAAAACGGCGAAGAGACCGTCGTCTTCGAAAACGGTAATTTCGCCCTGTGACAACCATGCGGTGAGGTGATTTATGGATTGGTGGATCTATCCCCTGTGCGGCTACATTCTCGTATGCGCGATATCTACGGGCGCCTTTTACGTCAACGAAAAGCGCGCCTGGGCATGCATATTCAAACTTGCCGCGTCGGTCGGTTTCGTTCTCATCGGGATACTGTCCACCTATTTCCATCCCGAAGATCTGCGTTATTCCGCGTTTGTCCTGACGGGCCTTCTGTTCTGCATCGCAGGCGACGTCATGCTGATGATAAAGGAACTCTTCGAAGAAAAATTCGCCACGCGATTCCTCTTGGGCGGGATATTGTTCTTCTCCTGCGCGCAGATACTTTTCTCGACCGCCATGATAATCGACGCGGGAAGTTTCAATTTCTGGCTGCTTCCCCTGCTCGTCATCGTACCTGTCGGTCTTATCGTCGCTCACAAAATGCATATCGTAACGTTCGACAGATACGGTCTGGTGATGCTCCTTTACGGCGCGATAATCTCGCTCTCGTTCATCTCCGCGCTCAACGGACTCGTACTGCTGCGAAGCGATTTCTACCTCGCGATGATGTTTGCGATCGCGTTCTTCATGATATCCGATTCGGCGCTGTGCTACACCTATTACGGCTACGACAACAACCTCAAACGTATGCTCAATTACGTAGTGATGCTGTTCTACTACGTCGCGATGATACTGATAAGCTTCTCCATCACGCTAAAAGCCTGAGCGTACGAAAATTTTCCCAAACCACGCAAAAACGGTAGACAAACGCGTTTTTGTATGTTAATATTATCGTACTTACGGCTCTGTGGTCAAGCGGTTAAGACTCAGCCCTCTCACGGCTGCTACCCGGGTTCGAATCCCGGCAGAGTCACCATAACGACGCTTTCCAGCGTCGTCTTTTTAACTGGGATCCTCCCCGGGTACGCGTATCGCCCTGCGATCCGCACCCGCTGCAC
>DVKK01000059.1 GCA_018716085.1 Candidatus Ornithoclostridium excrementipullorum
TGACTTATAATGATATCTGTGAAAAATCATGTTGCGGGAGTTTGTCTGATATGAAATCGGTCAGTATTTTGTTGAATACTACGGAAAGCGTAAAAAAATTCGTCAATATTATGTCGTCGTACGACTTCCCCACCGACCTGCGCAGCGGCAGATACGTTGTGGACGCGAAATCCATTCTCGGCATTTTTTCCCTCGACCTCAACAAACCGGTCGTGCTCGAGATAAACAGCGACGACTGCGACGAACTGCTCAAAGAGATCACTCCCTTTATCTACGACTGACGTCCATGGACAGGGATATGGTCGGCAAGCTTATCCTGCTGTTCATCTTCGACAAGCTCGAAGTGCCCATGCAGGAAGATATCGTGGTCGATATGGCGTCGTCCAACGAGTGGCTGCCGTACATCGATTGCAAGGACGGTTTCGCCTCGCTCGTGTCGTCCGGTTTTCTGACCAACGTAGCGCAGAGCAAGTCCAAGCCCAGATATGCGATCACGTCCGACGGCAGGGAGTGTCTGAGCCACTTCTACACCAACATTCCGTCCTCTCTGCGCGACGATATCGTGGAACATATCAAGGAAAACCGTTTCGCATACCGCAAAAAACAGGACTACTCTTCCGACTATTTCAAAAACAACGACGGCAGCTATACCGTCGTGCTCAAGATCGAGAGCACGTCCGTACAGCTTCTCGAACTCAAACTGACTATCCAGAACCGCAACAACGCGAAATGGATATACAAAAACTGGCCCGAAAAAGCCTCCACGATCTACGAGTTCATACACGAAAATCTTCTCGAATAGAAACATTCGTATCCCGACGTCCGCTCCGCTTTGTCCGCAAAGCGGTTTTTTTATACCAAAAGCGGATATAAAGACCTTTCGCTCCGACAGGCGCGCATATGAAAAACCGCCGCAATCGCGGCGGTTTTTCCATCGGTGTCTCATTCTCGGGACGGAGAACCCTCTCCTCCGTCGGAGTCCCCGATCGGCATATCCCGCAAAACGTTTGAGCCGTCGGCATTCTCCCCGTCGTCCGGAAGGGGCATACCGTGCTGCGCCGCATAAAGAATATCGCACTTCCTGCCGTATTCGCGCAGCTGCTTTATGCCGTATATGTTGCTCATGGGCATCGTTTTGAGATCGCGCAGATACTTTGCGACGGTGCCTCCTCCCCATCTGCTGCGCGGAGCGGGGCGCTGATATTTGAAAGCGCGCCATATCAACGCATACAGTACCGCGATATAGACCGCGAACGCGGCAAGATACTCTATGATAAACAGATGATTCTCGTCCCATCCCGGTATGAGCAGCCAATCGGGCAGCACGCATTCCTGTATGAACATGATGTTTTCGGGTTTATTGTTCACGTGATCGAATCTCCAAGTAAACGCCGCGAGCGTGCCCCAAAGCAGCATTATCAAAAATCCGAGCAGAGCTTTCCACAGATCCCTTACGCGCATCGGTTCGATACGGAAATTCCAGATAAGACCGCCCAGATACAGAGTATAGTGCATCCCGATGCTTTCTATAAAGGTGAAATTGCTCATCGTGCTGTCCACGAAACTCCCGGGAGATATCATGATCGCGACCATCTCGACGAATCCCGCGAAAAAGCCTATGAACCGTCCGGGTTCTTTGAGTATCTTCGAGCCGCTCAGATATGCGATGGGCATCAGAAAATAGCTGAGCGCGCTTATCTCGGCGGGGATCGCCTTGACCCAATCCTGACGGAACATGGTCGCTATGATGGCGTAATGGAGTATCTTGTAGACAAGAACGAAAGTCATAAGGCGGTACATGAACTTTTCCGCTTTTTCTCTCTTGTTGTCGAAGACTTTCAGCACGACTATCGGCGTGCCGACGAGCAGCACTCCGCCGACGATCAGGCAAAAGACCCTCCAGAACGTATTCATTCCCATCTCACCAGTCCTCCTTGTGACTGAGCTTTATATCCGAGTAAAATTCCTTGTAACGGCGCTTGAACGCCTCCGCGTCGCTCTCGTATTTTTCCGCGGCGTCAAGATCTCCGAAGTCCTCGACGAAATCGCAGTCCTCGTCCAGTTTTTCGGCAAGTTTCATCCTTTCGTAGTTGTTCATTTTCCGACCTTTTGGTTTTTGAGCAGATCCCCGAGCGGATCGTACCCCATCCTCTTCATGCGGAAGCTGCGCGCCGCCACTTCGACGACGACCGCAAGGTTGCGGCCGGGCATGACCGGCAGGCTTATCTTCGGCACAGACAGTCCCAGTATCTCCTCGTAATCGTTGCCGTCGTTGATACGGTCGAATTCCTCGTCGCCGTCCCACTTGCGCAGTTCGATCACGAGATCTATCTTCTCCTGCGGCAGCACCGACGCAACTCCGTAAAGACTGCGTATGTCTATGATGCCTATGCCGCGCACTTCCATAAAGAACTTGATCTTCTCGGGCGCCGAACCTATCAGTTCGTCTCCCAGACGCTTGACTATGACCGCGTCGTCCGCCACCAGTCTGTGCCCTCTGTTTATCAGTTCGAGCGCCGTTTCGCTCTTACCCTGCCCGCTCCTTCCCGTGAGCATAACGCCGATACCGCTGACTTCCAGCAAAGTGCCGTGTACGCAGCTCATCGGCGCAAGAAGTTTTTCGAGATAGTTGCCCACGTCCGTATTGAGCGAAGTCGTCGTACGGTGCGACATGAATATAGGCACGTTGTGTATCTCGGACAATTCCAGCATGTATGGAGACGGATTTATCGAGCGGGTGTAGATTATACACGGTATCCGCTTGGTAAAAAGCCTCTCCATCGCACGCCGTTTTTCCTCCTCCGACAGGCTTTGGATATAATAGTATTCGGCGTTGCCGATGACCTGCACTCTGCCGTCGCCGAAGTAATCCTCAAACCCGGTGAGCAACAGCCCCGGACGGTTGATGAGCGCCGAGCTGAACGTGATGTAATCCCGTTCGTTGCCCTGCAATAATTCAAGCCCGCATTCGAGGCAGAAATTCTTTATCTTTACGCTTTCGCTCACCGACGCGGCTTCGCGGTTTCCGTCGGGTATCATACCTCGCCTCCGCAATAATTGTCCACCACCCACGCCACGGCATCGTTATTGTTGGACGCGCCTATGATGTCGGCGTGCTCCTTGGTCGTAGGCATCGCGTTCATGACGGCGACCCCGAGCCCCGCGTATTCGATCATGGAGATGTCGTTGTCGGCGTCACCCATGCATATTATCTCGGATCGGTCAAGGCCGTACTTTTCGCACACTTTTTTGACCGCTTCGCCCTTGCTGATGCCGTAAGCGGTGAATTCCACCAAAAACTTCTGCGACCTTGTGAACGACAGCCTGCCGTCGAATTGCGGGACGTACTCTTTCGAGATCGCGTACGCGTCGTCGGGCTGCGCTATCGCCAGCACCTTCGTGGGATCTATACCGAGTCTTTCGACGTAATCGGACAGCTTCTCACCGACTATCTCGCACGGTATCTTGCATATCGAACAGAAAAGATCGACCGCGGGATGCTTCGCCGACGAATAACACCTGTCGTCGATGTAAGTGAGCTGTACGTTTTCGCGCGGATCGTTTTCGAGTTTGCGCAAACACTCGACCGCGTCGGCGCAGGCGATATTTTTCACCCACAGCGGTTTGCCCGTCGCGATATCGAAGATACCTCCGCCCTGATAGACGATGACTTCGCCCTCGGTCAGTCCGAGCGTAGCGAGATTGGGGCGCACG
Source organism: Candidatus Ornithoclostridium excrementipullorum (assembly GCA_018716085.1). Classification (GTDB taxonomy): domain Bacteria; phylum Bacillota; class Clostridia; order Christensenellales; family UBA3700; genus Ornithoclostridium; species Ornithoclostridium excrementipullorum. Next base: position 3,715 of record DVKK01000059.1, read on the forward strand.
GACTGGAAAAGTCTGCCCGTGGCGACGAAAAATTTACCTCCGCGCGCGCGGAAATCGCGCACCGCCTCGATGTTTCTCTTCGAGATATCGTAAGAATCGGAATAGATCGTTCCGTCGAAATCGCTGAAAATCGCTTTATACTTCATGGTTTATATTCTATATATGCGCGCGCGGTTTGTCAAGTTTTGAAGCGCACATTGCTCCGCCGCCCACGCTTACGCGCCGTCCGTTCCGCGTCGTGCAAAAAGCCTTCTTCGGCGGCGATCCGAAAACGGCAGACGACAAAATATGCGCCTCGGCGCAAGCGAATGCGATTTGCCTGCGCCTGCGCTTGACAGCGCGCGCGGTTTGTTATTATAATCTTGATATGAAAAAACCGATAATCACAAAGGCGCAAGCCGAACAGATCAAAAAGACCTACCCCACCCCCTTCCACATCTACGACGAGAAGGGCATAAAGGACAACGCGAATAGACTTCTCGACGCGTTTTCGTGGTGCAAAGGTTTTAAGGAACACTTCGCTGTAAAAGCGACCCCCAATCCGACGATAATGAAGCTGCTGCACTCGCTCGGCTGCGGTATGGACTGCTCTTCGATGACCGAACTCATGCTGTGCGAAAAGTGCGGCATAACGGGCGACGACATAATGTTCACCAGCAACGAAACTCCCGCCGAGGAATACGCATATGCGCTGAAACTGGGCGCGACCATCACGCTGGACGACATAACGCACGTAGATTTTCTCGCCGATATCGCGGGCGGAAAAATGCCCGAAGTCGTATCTCTCCGCTACAACAACGGAAAGGATTTTGCGATCAACAAGCAGATCATGGGCACGCCTCAGGACGCGAAATACGGCATGACGCGGGAGCAGCTCACCGAGGCGGTGCGCAGGCTCATGAAACTCGGAGTAAAGCGTTTCGGTCTGCACGCGTTCCTCGCGTCCAACAATCTCGGCAACGAATATTACCCGACTCTCGCCGGGATATTGTTCGACACCGCGAGCGAATTGCACGACGAAACGGGCGCCGACTTCGCGTTCGTCAACCTTTCGGGCGGCATAGGTATTCCCTACCTGCCCACCGACGAGATGCCGGACATATACGCGATCGCGGCGGGCGTGAAACGCGAATACGACCGCGTTTTCACAAAAGACATGAAGCCGTCGCTGCGCACGGAACTAGGCAGATTCATGCTCGGCCCCTACGGCAATCTCATCACGACCGTGGTCCACTTCAAGCATATCTACAAAGAATACGCCGGCGTCGACGCCTGCGCCGCCAATCTTATGCGGCCCGCGATGTACGGAGCATACCATCACATCACCGTGCTGGGCAAGGAAAACGCTCCCTGCGACCACAAATACGACGTCGTCGGCTCGCTGTGCGAAAACAACGACAAGTTCGCGGTCGACCGTATGCTGCCCGAACTGGAGATCGGCGACATACTCGCAATACACGACGCGGGCGCGCACGGTTTCGCGATGGGATACAACTACAACGGCAAGCTCCGCAGCGCGGAACTTCTGCTGCGCGAAGACGGCTCGGTCAAAATGATCCGCCGCGCCGAAACGCCCGACGACTACTTCGCCACGATGGTATTCGACTGATCCCGACGCCGGGAAAAAATAACGACAAAGAACGCTCGAAAATTTTCGGCGTATCGAAAAGGCAGCCCGATAAAGGCTGCCTTTTGACTTGATAGCGAACTTTCAAACTATTTGCGTTCGGACTTGAATTTCTTTATCTGCGGATACTGCCCTTCGGACAGACTGTTCTCGAAATCCGCGAGCAGCTGTTCCTGTTTGCGGCTGAGGCCTTTCGGCGTTTCGACCTTTATGGTGATGTAGAGATCGCCGTAGCTGTCTTTGTTGAGCATCTTCACGCCGTAACCCTTGACGCGTATCTTTGTACCCGACTGGGTCCCCTCGGGGATATTGCAGGTCGTCTTTCCGCGCATGGTATCGATCTCCTTCTTGCATCCGACGGCGGCTCCGTAAAAGCCTATCGGCAGCGTCATATACAGATCGTAACCCATACGCTTATAGCGCGGGCTTTCCTGCACGTAGACGACGAGTACGAGATTGCCCTTCATTCCGCCGTTGCGCCCTGCGTTGCCCTCGTTGCGGACGGTGATGTTCACGCCCGTATCCACGCCCGCGGGTATCTTTACCCTCACGGTCGCGTTGCGGCGCGTATAGCCGTTGCCGCGGCAGGTGCGGCATTTGTCGCCGATGACTTTGCCTTTGCCGCCGCAGTTTGTACACACGGTGCGCACGGTCTGAACGCCGAACAGCGTCTGCTGACGTTTGGTCACATAGCCGGTGCCGTGGCAATACGGACAGGTCTGAACGGACGACGCGTCGCGCGCGCCCGTGCCGTGACAGTCGGGGCATTCCTCGTCCCTGACCACGTTGATCTGTTTTTCCACGCCGAAATACGCCTCTTCGAACGTGAGGTTGATCCTGACGGTGATGTCCTCGCCGTCTTTGGGCGCGTTGGGATTTGCGCTGCGGCTGTTTCCGAACCCGCCGAAAAACGAATTGAGTATGTCCTCGAATCCGCCCGAACCGGAGAATCCTGAAAAGCCCGAACCTCCCGCGCCCCCTGCTCCGAACTGAGGTCCGTTCTCGTCGCCGTAGGTGTCGTAATTGCTCCGCTTGGTCTTATCGGAAAGCACCTCGTACGCGTGGTTTATTTCCTTGAACTTGCTCTCCGCGTCCTTCTTTTCGGCGTCGGTAGCGGTCGCATAGCGGTCGGGGTGATATTTCAGCGCAAGTTTGCGGTACGCCTTTTTTATCGTCTCTTCGTCGGCGTTTTTGTCGACTCCGAGTATTTGATACAGATCTTTTGCCATTTGTCATAAGGGCGCCGCGCGGATGATGCCGCGCGGCGCGCTCTCTCGCTCGAATTACTTGTTGGCGTCGGGATCTTCGTTGTCGATGATCACGTCGTCGGGATTCTTCTGCTCTCCGCCCTGCGCCTGCTGCTGAGCCTGCGCTTCCTGCTGCGCCGCCTGATACAGCTTGGTAAAGACGGGGGCGTTTGCCTTGGTCATTTCGTCGATGATGCCTCTCACCTTCTCCGCGGTGTCGGCGTTCTTGAGGTCTTCTTTCGCCTTTTCGACCGACTTTTTCAGAGTTTCCTTGTCCTCTTCGGAAAGTTTATCCGCGCTCTCGTCCAGCGCCTTCTCCGTAGCGAAGATCATCTGATCGGCGTCGTTCTTGGCGTCGACGAGTTCCTTTCTCTTCTTGTCCTCTTCGGCGTACTTTTCCGCCTCTTTTACCGCTCTGTCGATATCCGCGTCGGACAGATTGGTAGACGAAGTGATGGTCACGCTCTGGCTCTTACCGGTACCCTTGTCGATCGCCTTGACGTTGACGATACCGTTTGCGTCGATATCGAAGGTGACTTCGATCTGCGGGATACCTCTCGGAGCGGGCGGGATACCGTCCAGCTGGAAGCGTCCGAGTTCCTTGTTGTCGTTAGCCATCGGTCTCTCGCCTTGCAGGACCCTGATGTCGACTGCGGTCTGATTGTCCGCCGCGGTCGAGAACACCTGCGACTTGGAAGTCGGGATCGTGGTATTGCGTTCGATGAGTTTGGTGAACACGCCGCCCATCGTTTCGATACCGAGCGAAAGCGGAGTGACGTCGAGCAACAGCACGTCTTTGACTTCTCCGCCGAGTACGCCGCCCTGTATAGCCGCGCCGAGCGCAACGCATTCGTCGGGGTTGATGCCCTTGAACGGCTCCTTGCCCGTGACTTCCTTGACCGCCTGTACAACGGCGGGGATACGCGTGGAACCGCCGACGAGAATGACCTTGGATATATCGGACATATTGAGTTTCGCGTCGGCAAGCGCCTTTTTGAGCGGAGTTATCGTCCTGGTGACGAGGTCGGAGGTCAAAGCGTCGAATTTCGCTCTCGTGAGATCGAGATCGATGTTCTTGGGACCTTCGGCAGTCATCGTAATGAACGGCAGGTTGATGTTGGTCTTGGTCACGCCGGACAGCTCTATCTTGGCCTTTTCCGCCGCTTCCTTGATACGCTGCATCGTCATGGCGTCGGTGAGCTCTATGCCCTCTTTTTCCTTGAAGTCCTTGATGATGTAGTCCATTATGCGCTTGTCGAAGTCGTCGCCGCCGAGCATTGTGTCGCCGTTGGTCGCAAGCACCTCGAAAACGCCGTCCTCGATCTCGAGGATCGAAACGTCGAACGTACCGCCGCCGAGGTCGTAGATAAGGACTTTCTGTCCCTTCTGCGAAGCGTCTTTGTCAAGACCGTACGCAAGCGCCGCCGCGGTAGGTTCGTTGATTATACGCAGCACTTCCAGCCCCGCGATCTTGCCGGCGTCCTTGGTCGCCTGTCTTTGGCTGTCCGAGAAATACGCGGGGACGGTGATGACCGCCTGCGTGACCTTCTCGCCCAGATAGGACTCCGCGTCCTCTTTGAGTTTGGAGAGGATCATCGCGCTGATCTCCTGCGGGCTGTACGCCTTGCCGTCTATATTGACCTTGTAGTCGCTGCCCATATGTCTTTTGATGGAACTCACGGTGCGGCTCGCGTTGGCGACAGCCTGTCTTTTTGCGACCTGTCCGACGAGTCTTTCGCCGTCTTTGGCGAAACCTACCACCGACGGGGTCGTTCTCGATCCTTCCTTGTTGGGAATGACCGTCGCTTCGCCGCCTTCCATGACGGCAACGCACGAGTTTGTCGTGCCCAGATCGATTCCTATGATCTTACCCATATATCGTTATCTCCTTTTCTTATTTATTCGCCGACGACGACCATCGGATACCTGAGTACCTTGCCGCCGCGGGTGTAACCTTTTTTCAATACTTCGACGACTTTGCCCGATTTTTCGGGGCCTTCGTCTCTGTTCATCAGCGCTTCGTGTCTGTTCGGATCGAAATCCTCGCCCAGCGCCGTCATCTCCTCCACGCCGTACTTGCCAAGCACGTCCGTAAAGGCTTTGCGCACCAATTCGAGCGCCTGCCTGTGCGCTTCGTCTTTCTGAAACGCGATCGCCGTGTCGATGTTGTCCAACGTGGGCATGACGTCCTTTACGACGTCCGCTACGCCCTCTTCGTACATACGCGTCGCGGTATCGCGGTTGCGCTTCTTGAAATTCTCGAAATCCGCCTGCAATCTCGCGTACTGCGAGAGCGGTACGACCGCTTCCGCGGGCGCCTGTTTTTCGGCTTCCCGCGCCTCGCCGCCGGATCCGAACTCGAAACTCTTCGCCTCTTCCGCCTCTTCGGCTTCGGGCGCCGTCTTCTTCTTGCTCTCCTTCTTTGCCATATCGTCTCCGTTTATTTGCCGCCGTCGCCGTCTCCGGTTCCGGGTTTATCGTCGAAAGCTCTGCCGAGCTGTCTCAGCACGCTCATGACTTTTCTGTAATCCATGCGCTCGGGCCCGAGCACGCCCACGTGTCCGACCTCTCTGCCGCCGACCGAATATTTCGCGGTGACCAGCGCCATGTTTTTGAGGTCCTCGGACGCCTGTTCGCCTATCTTTACGTCTATCTCGACGCTGCCGTCACCCGCTACGAGATCGTGAAGTTTTTCGCGCTTGGATATTATGGATACGAAACTCTTCACATTGTCCACGTCGCGCGCTTCCGGATACTGGAATATCTTGTCCGCGCCCTCGAGATACAACTGGCTGTCCCTTGCCTTTTTGTATTCGGCAAGCAGTCTTACCACCTCTTCCACCAGTTTTCTTATGCCGGCAATGTTCTCCTCGAGCACGGGCTGCAGATTCTGTATCTCGGCAAGCGTTTTACCCGCAAAAGTACCGTTCAGCACCCTGTTGGCGATATCGATGTAATTGCCCTCGGCGTCCGTCGGCAGATCCACGATCTTGTCCTTGATCACGCCCGCGTCAGTGATGATGAGCACAAGAGCCGTGTCGTCGTACAGATCGACCAGTTTGACCTCTTTGATCATCAGCGAATCGGTACCCGAGAGTACCATCAGCGAAGTGTAATTGGTCACGTCGCTGACCGCCTTGGCGGTATTGCGGACCAACTCCTCTACCGAATTTATGCGGCTGTCCAGACGGCTGCGTATCTCTTCCACGTCGCCTTCGGCGCAGCTTTCGAGCAAACTGTCGACGTAATAGCGGTATGCCTTTGCCGACGGTATCCTGCCGCTGCTCACGTGCGGTTGGACGAGATAACCGAGCTCTTCCAACGTCGCAAGCTCGCTCCTTATCGTCGCGGACGAAACGTCGGGCATATATTTGGACTTTATCGCCGACGACGAAATAGGCTCGGCATCGCTGATATAGCTGTCGACCAGCGCGTTCAAAACCTTTTTCTTTCTCTCCGACAATCTGTCGTCCATTTTTCCTCCGTGCGGATGACCGCCTTGGCAATCGCGCCGAAACTCTGTTAGCACTCATTCCTTTCGACTGCCAAATCCTATTATACTCCAATATATCCGTATGTCAAGCGGTCTATGCAAATTTTAAGTAAAATATCCGAAAAACCCTCGCCTTGCCTCTTACGTAAGCCGCTACGTAACCCGCACTGCCGTCGGCGCAAAGTGCCGCGCATGATACCGCAACGCAAAAACGACGGCGGACAGTGATCTCCGCCGTCGGCGTATATTTATTCGATAAAGACGCTTTGCCGCATGCGACCCCGACGGTTGCCGCGACGCGCGCATATATTCAGTCCGCTGCAATACATGCAGCAATAAACCAAATCATTATATGCCCTAGCAGTAAAGCCGCTACAGCAGCTATGTTCGCCCTCTTCAGCCATACAAATACTCTTTCTCTGCCGAGCCAATCTCCTTTGGCATCCTTCCTGTACGCGACTACGGACGGAACTATGACGAAAAACACGAGTAGTATCAGCGATATATATACTGTAGGAGAG
>DVKK01000060.1 GCA_018716085.1 Candidatus Ornithoclostridium excrementipullorum
TCGTCTATTCCGTCCTCGCGTCGCTCGTCCTTACGAATCCCTGCCTTCCGCCAGCGCTGCGAGCTCAGGCTTGAAGCGATCCAAAAAAGAGCATGCATGCGCGATCGTAAAATAAAACGACAATTTAAATATCTAAGATTTGACATTTGGGGAAAGTTATTGATATAATAAAATAAATAAACGGCGAATAGCAGGTGCAAATTTGCTGAAGAAAAACGTTGACGGAAACATAGAAGTTGAAAAATTGACAAACCGGCAAATCATCAAAGCTTGGATTGCCGGTGCAGCACAAGATTTGAAAAATTCGCTCAAGCATGGCGGCTGGCGTGGTGCTGCAGCAGGCTTTGCTGTTGCAAGCGTTGGTATGACCTTTGCAGCTTGTGAAGTTGAAAAAGTCAATGTGCAAATCACCGAAGTTGGTTCGCTTGATCAAATTCATGCAATGCTTGGTGAAAACTTTTCAGTTTCTGAGCAAATCAAAACCGCTGCAGCCCAAAAGTTTGGCAACAATTTGGTGAGCCTTATGAGCGAAAACACAAATGGAAGCGGAAAAATTGTTGCATTTTATCAAGAGGACGGAATGCTCAAAAAGGCAACAACCCAAGTTGAACTGAAAGCAAATGATTTTGATGCAAAAATTTATGAGTATGGCACTTTCACCGAAGAAGGCAACACCATTTCATTTTATCAAAACAACCAAGAGCAGACAGTTGACACAACAGGCAAATTTGTTTCGACTTTGCCAGAGGGGCTTGCCGTGATTGACACAAGAGTGGCAGAAACAAAGATTGCAAATGCAATTTCAGCCATGCAAAGCCAGGAGCTTAACTTGCAAACAGACCTTGACGAAGTTGGCAAAGAAGACTTTAAAACTCTGCTTGGCTTTGTGATTGAAAAAGACCAAACCGCCCACCTGCCAACCCTTACGCTTGAATATGATAGAGCCAGCAACCAAACCACTGCCACATATTCTTACCTTAGTCTTGCGGGCCAAACAAAAATTGAAAGCGGAAACATTGTTTTTGAAGGCAATTTGATTGAAAATGACTCACTCAACCGCACAGCAGCCGAAGAACAGCTTCAGACAGAAAGGGCTGTAATCAACGCAAACCGCGCATCAGTGCTTGAAGAAGCAACTTACACCACCTTGTTTGAGCTTGACAATTTTGACTTAAACTCAGTTGAACTTGAAGTGGCTGAGAAAGATTCGGGTGGCGATGAATCACAGGTTGAAATTTCAACTGAAAACTATGCAAGCTTTGACGAATTTTTTGCAGATTTGTCTGGCGAAAATTTGGAAAAGTTTGAAAATGCAATTTCTGAAACTTTAAGAAATGGGTTTACAAGACAAGATTTCTTGACTATTTTTGGCGGAAATAGCACTCTAGATAATACAAGCACTTTTAGAATAGCTTTTAATTATATGGATAGCAATCAAATCGACTCTATAAAATATGTTGGACTAAGAAATACAACTAGAATAGTTGCCGCAACAATGAATTTGTCTTCTCCAATCGTTTTGGACAATATTTCTGTTGTGTGCTACTCTGGCGATATCCAAGAAATTGTTGAAAACGGAAGACTTGTTGGCATAAGCTATGTTGATGGCGAGCAAACACAAGAGGTCAGAGCTGGCGACAACCAAATGTTTGTCAAAGTGGGGCAAGAATATCGTTTGATTGATTATTCTGACATAATCAACCAGTTTGCAAGAGCAAACATTTCAAAAATTGTCAGTGACTTTGCTTACACGGGCTCTGCAAGTTTGGAAGGCGAAGGCCTTGACTTTTTCAACATCTGCATGCCGCTGGCTGTGGCAGCAGGCAAAATAGGGCCCGAAACCAAACTAAGCTTTGTTTCAGTGCAAGGTAGCAGTGGGACAACGTCTGATTTTGGGTCTGTTTACGACGTAGTTATTAAAGCGGTTGATCTGAATAACGATCAGTTATATAACTTTGAGTTTATTTTTGATGATTCAAGAACTTCTTATAAGCCAATAATCGAGGAAATCAAAAGGGCAATATCAGATGGTCAATTTAGAATCTCAGACCGCGGTGTTGAAAAAATTATTCCAGAGAGTGATATAATGCTGGAATATCAAACAGATATCACTGAGTATACAATACCTCAAGCAGAAGCAGAAGAAACAAACTGAAAAAAAAGATTGAGCGCGCTCAATCTTTTTTTTGACTTAAAAAACTTGATTTTTGTTGAAAAAAAGGTTACAATAAAGTTATGAAAAAAATCTTTGCCAAAATTTTCAGTATGGTGATTGTGCTTTGCATGTGCGTGCTTGGCACAGGTTGTTTTGGCATCGGTGATGGGTTTGATTATTTCTCTGATTTATGGAATAGGTTTCAGTCAGGCGAAATTTCTGAAGATGAATATTATGACCAACTTGCCCGGACATTGCGATCTCCGTCAGAGCTGTCAGCCCATGATCAAAGGGCATTGTATCAGTGTCAATCTTAAATTCTATTCTACGACGCGCAGCCGATCTAATATCGGAAATACACTATATCAAGGACGCCGCCCGGGCGTCCTTTTGATTTTAGATCGAGGTGTGGGCGCGTGTCGCGCCATTTGCGTTGAAGTCAGGCGATCCTGCTTTGGAGGGTGCGGAGCAGTTCTGCCGCCGCGCGGGAGAGGGGGCGCGAGGGCTTCCAGGCGAAGGAGAGCTGCGCTTTGAGAGTAGGTTCGAGGGGCACAAGATCGACGCGATAAGAGCTTGCGGCAAAGCGTGCTTTACCGTATGGCAGGACAGCTACCGCAAGGACGGCGATTGGTCGTGGTACGTTACGGGCGTGATCGCGTTCGGCAGAGCCGAGATCGTCGAAGATCGCGCCGTCGTCATCGACAAGGTACGCAAACTGGCGCTCAAATATTATCCCACGGCGGAAGAAGTAGAAAAGGAGATCGCGCGCGACGGAAACAGAGTGGGGCTTATAGCCTTGACCGTCGAGCATATGACGGGCAAGCTCGTTCACGAAAAATGAGATATGCTTACGGAACAACGGCGAAACGGCATCGCGTGAACGGAAACTTGGCGGTGAAGGCATATCTGCGGCACGATAGAGTGCCGATAATACGTCAAACGGCATATCAGAGCGCGGGATAGTCCGATGATCGTCATACAAAAACGCTGTTTCGGTCAAACATTTTGCCGACGTATTTCGGACCGACGGCTTTATATCGCAATACCGTCACATTTCGTCTTGAAAGTTTTTTCTTTTGTCGTGACGGGGTGTGATCGAACCGGACAGCAGGATTCGGTATTTTAGTGAAGTTTTCCGCACCCGTGTTGTTTATAACAAGTTACGGACGAATAAATATCGCCCATTCATCGATTTATATCGTTATTCTATACATACCGTAGGGCAGACGTCGATACCGCATGTTTTGATTACGATACAGCATACGGAGGATAATGTCAACATATCGGACGGTCGGGCGGAAAATATCGGAGAGCCGGGACTCTCGGGCTGCGCGGCTTTTATTGTAGTCATAAGCAATTCTTGCTTTTTGCATACGCGCATGATATACTTGTAGCGATCGGAGGGACAACGGAAATGGACAACAGACCCGACAACATACGGGAAGAAGATAAGCCGCAAAGCGGCGCGGGAAAGAGTGCGGATACTGACGTAAACGCCGACGCCGCAGAGGTCGGGGCATCGCCGAAGGGCGCGCCCGATCTCGGATACAAAAACGGGAAAGAGGTCGCAAAGAGCGGTCTTTTGGGGCTGTTTATCGGACTGGCGATCATAGTGCCGGGCGTGAGCGGATCCACCGTCGCGATAATTTTCAAACTGTACGACAAATTGATATACGCGTTCGGCAACGTGTTGAAAAGGTTTGCCGCATGCGTGAAATTTCTGCTTCCCGTCGTGATAGGCGCGGCAGTCGGATTTTTACTCGGATTTTTTGCGATACAGCGGTTGATGGAAGTGGCGCCGTTCGCAGTCATAGGTCTGTTCGCGGGGATGATGATAGGCGCGTTTCCCGCAGTATACGAAGAGATACGCGCGGAACGCAAGAGCGCGCCGAGGATAGGTCTGTTTCTGATAGGGCTTGCCGTGCCGATCGCCATCGCTGTGGGGACAACGTTTGCGACCGAGGGCGCGCGTCCGTTGGAAGGACTGCAATTCTACCATTATCTGATGTTTATCGCCATCGGCTACGTTGTGGCGATCACGCAGGTCGTACCTGGGCTGAGCGCGACGGCGATATTGATGGCTTTCGGATATTTTTCGTCCATCATGAATTCGGTCCACCTCGATTATTGGAAACAAAACCCGATGGTACTGCTGGTGTACGTATGCATGGTTCTCGGGTTCGCGATCGGCATAGTCACGTTCTCCAAACTTCTGGACAGCATATTCGCGCGTTTCCGAGCGGCGGCGTTTTTCGTAATAGTCGGTCTTTCTCTCGGCTCGGTGGTCACGATGTTTTTCAATTCGGACGTATACGCCGTATATACCGACTGGGCGACAAACGGAGTCGACGCCGCGGATCTTGCCGCGGGGATAGTGCTGTTTGTCGTCGGGATCGTCGTGGCGTACCTCTTTGTGAGGTACGAGCGCAAGAAAAACGCGGTCGTCGACAATAAGGGGTTGAAAGCGTGAATAAGGCGCGCTTCGCAGCGGCATACGCGCCTGCGGAATAGCGGCAGTAAAATACGATAAGGCAAAAGCGATGTATAATCCTCAACTCGAAACGTTCATAGCGGCGGCGGACGCGGGCAGCTTTTCAAAAGCTGCCGAGATATTGTACATCACGCCGACGGCGGTCATAAAGCAGATCAATCTGTTGGAGAGGGATCTGGATCTCAGACTTTTCGAACGCAGTTTCCGAGGGTTGACGCTTACCAAAGCGGGGCAGTCGCTGTACAACGACGCGAAGTATATCATACAATACGCGAAAGAGTCGGTAGTGCGTGCAAAAAACGCGATGCAGGAGGAAGGGAGCGTTATCCGTATCGGGACGTCGCTGATGACACCGTGTCAGTATCTGCTCAAACTGTGGCCGAAGATAGAAAAGGTCCGTCCCGATTTCAGGTTCAGGGTCGTCCCGTTCGAGAATACGCCCGAAAACGCGCGCGAGATACTTGCCAACCTGGGGCAGAACATAGACCTTGTGCTGGGTATCTTCGACGACGTGATGTTGGGGCTGCGCAAATGCGCGGCTCTGGAACTTTCGCGCGAGCCCGTCTGCGTTGCGATGTCGGTCAATCACCGCCTCGCGAACAAAAAGAGACTGTCTTATCGCGATATGTATGGCGAAACGCTCATGATAATGCGCCGCAACTGGTGCGGGTATATAGACGAACTGAGGGACGATCTGTGGAGCAACCATCCTCAGATAGCGACGGAGGATATCTCGTTTTACGATATCAACGCCTTTAACAGATGTGAAAGCGGCAACAATCTTCTCGTCGCGGTCAAGCGGTGGGAAGGCGTGCATCCTTTGCTCAAAATCGTGCCCGTGAACTGGGAACATTCGGTCCCGTACGGGATACTGCACAGTCCCGAACCGAGCGATACGGTCATGGAATTTCTGGAAGCGGTAAAGCAGGCGATCTCGGAATAGCGTTTATTTTCGGAACGGTCGCGGGGCGTAAGCCCCGTATTTTTTATTTTCACGCCGTTTTCGGCATTAAGATCTTCGCTCTTTAACGGCTATAACCCAAAGGTTGAAGCTGGTAAACGAAGAGAGACTTCTCAACGACGTCCCGACGGGGTAAAATACAGGTGAAAAGAGAGGATAGGTCTGCCGTCGCGTATATGACAGCGGCCCGCCGTCTCGGCGTCCGCAAGGACGAAGGAGGACGAAATGAAAAGAAGAGTTGTCATAGCTGTCGCCGCGATCGCGGTATTCGCGATGCTCGCGGGCGCGTTTGCGGCCTGCACCGATCCTTACGAAAATCCGGTCATACCTGACGAGTGGGGCGACGTACTGATCGTTTATTTTTCGAAAACGGGGACGACGGAGGGTATAGCCGAATACATATCCGAACTTATGCCCGAAGCGGACGTGTTCGAGGTCGAAAGACTCGAGCCCTATCCCGATGAGTATACGCCGACGACGGAAGTCGCGAGGGACGAATTGGACGCAAATGCCAGACCCGAACTTGCCGAATATCTGTCGGACGAGCAGGTAGCGCAATACGAAACGATATTGTTCGGATTCCCGATCTGGTGGCATGAGGCTCCGATGCCGATGTTTACTTTTCTCGACCGTTACGATCTTACGGGCAAGAACCTGATCACGTTCTGCACCTCGGCGTCGAGTTCGATATCCGAGACTACGCCGATGATAATCGACAACGCTCACGGCGCAACGGTCTACGAAGGCGAGAGGTTCTCCTCGCGCAGCGATATCGACGACGTGCGCGAATGGCTGACGGAGCTGGGGCTTGTCGCCTGACGGGAGAAAGACCGTGGGCATATTGACAACTCACCGAACAGGAGGAAATAGATGAAAAAGGTTTTGATATTGTCGGGAAGTCCGAGAAAAGGAGGCAATTCCGATCTGCTGTGCGACGAATTCGCAAAAGGAGCGCGGGAAGCGGGCTGCGAGGTCGAGAAGATCCGCGTGGCAGACAAAAACGTACATTGCTGCACAGCGTGCTATCATTGCCGCGATCACGGCGGCAAGTGCGTATTCGACGACGATATGGCGGAGATATTGCAGAAGATGATAGACGCCGATACGATCGTATTGGCAAGCCCCGTATATTTTTACTCGATCGACGCTCAGCTCAAAGCGGTGATAGACCGTACTGTGGCGCGTTGGCTCGAAGTCAGGGACAAGGATTTCTGGTATATCGTCACCTGCGCCGACGGCGAACGGGAGGCAGCGGAAAGGACTGTGGAATGTTTCCGCGGTTATGCGGACTGCGTCGAAGGCGCGCGCGAAAGAGGCGTGATATACGGCACGGGCGTTTACCGAAAGGGCGAGATAAAGGACAGCCCCGCGATGCGCGAGGCCTACAAAGCGGGAAGGTCGGCGTAAGATGAAATACAGAGTTTTGGGAAAAGATCTGCGGGTGTCCGCGGTCGGATTGGGCTGTATGGGCTTTTCGCATGCCTACGGCAGACCTACCGCGAAAGAAGACGCGGTCAAGGCGCTGAGAGCGGCGGCGGACATGGGTTATACCTTTTTCGATACGGCGGAATGCTACGGACCCTACGAAAACGAGGAATTGCTCAAAGCGGCTTTCGGAGGAAACAAAGAGATCGCGATCGCGACGAAATTCGGCGTTACTCTGCGTCCCGGGTCGCCGTCTCCGATACCCGATTCGAGACCCGATATCATAAGAAAGTCTGTCGAGGGATCGCTCAAAAGGTTGGGAGTCGAGAGGATAGACCTGTATTATCAGCACCGTATCGATCCCGACGTGGAGCCTGAAACGGTGGCGGGCGTGATGTCGGAGCTGATGGCAGAGGGCAAGATCGCGCGTTGGGGCATATCCGAGACGGACGCGGACTATCTGCGCAGAGCTCACGCCGTATGTCCCGTTACGGCGATACAGAACAGATATTCGATGATGTACCGCGATTACGAGGAGTTGTTTCCGTTGTTGGAGGAACTCGGAGTCGGTTTCGTGGCGTTCTCGCCGCTTGCCAACGGACTGCTTTCGGACAGATACGACAGGGATTCAGAGTTTGAAAATGGCGTGGATTACAGAGCGGATATGCCGCAGTTCAAAGCGGGAGCGTATGACGAGAACGTAGGATTGCTGTCGCTTCTGCGCACTCTTGCCGCGGAGAAAAACGCTACTCCAGCGCAGATATCGCTCGCATGGATGCTGTGTAAGAAGCCTTACATAGTGCCGATCCCCGGGACGAGAAGGCCCGAAAGGATGAGAGAAAACGCCGCGGCGGCGGACATACCGTTGACCGAGGATGAAGTTGAGAGCATAGACCGCGAGCTGGCGCGCGTGGGCATGTCGGCGGTGTTCGGCGGTCATGCGAGCAAGAAACGGTGAGAAAGACGATAAAGGAGGTTTGATATGCAATACGTAACTTTGAAAAACGGAGTGAAAATGCCTCAGGTGGGCTACGGAGTCTACCAGGTGACGAAAGACGAATGCGAACGCTGCGTCGAGGACGCGCTCGAAGCGGGATACCGTCATATCGACACGGCGCAGTCGTATTTCAACGAAGAAGAGGTCGGCGACGCGATAGCGAAGAGCGGAGTCAAACGCGGCGACATCTTCCTTACGAGCAAGGTGTGGATAGAACACTACGGCTACGACGCTTGCAAGGCTTCGGTAGAGGAATCGCTGCGCAAACTGGGCACGGATTATATCGATCTCATGCTGCTGCATCAGCCGTTTGCCGATTACTACGGCGCATGGAGAGCGCTCGAAGATCTTTACGACGAAGGCGTACTGCGTGCGATAGGCGTATCCAATTTTTACCCCGACAGACTCGTCGATATATGCAATTTCGCGCGTATAGCGCCCATGGTGAACCAGGTCGAAACGCACCCGCACAATCAGCAGATAACGGCGCACGAGTGGATGAAAAAATACGGCGTGGCGCACGAGGCATGGGCGCCGTTCGGCGAAGGAAGGGGAGGACTTTTCGAAGATCCGACTCTGAGCAAAATAGCCGACAAATACGGCAAGACGACCGCGCAGGTCATACTGCGTTGGCATTTGCAGCGCGGCGTGATAGTGATCCCCAAGTCGGTGCACAAAGACAGGATGAAGCAGAACCTCGACGTGTTCGATTTCGAGCTTTCCGCCGACGACATGGCGGCGATAGCGAGCCTTGACAGGAATACGAGTTCGTTCTTCTCACATACCGATCCCGCTATGGTGGAGTGGTTCGTCAAGACCGTGGAAGAGCGCAAAAACAACAAGGGAAACGACAAGGCGAAAAAGAATTGGTGACGATGCGGAGTTGACCATGAAAGTGCTTCTTGTAAACGGAAGTCCGCACAAAGAGGGATGCACATACACCGCGCTGCGCGAAGTCGCGGACGCGCTCAACGGATGCGGCGTGGATACGGATATGTTTTGGATAGGGACCAAGCCTATTGCGGGCTGCATCGCCTGCAAGAACTGCGTCGGGACGGGCGAATGCGTATTCGACGACAGGGTCAACGAGTTTCTGGAGATAGCAGGCGATTACGACGGATTTGTGTTCGGATCGCCGGTGCACTGGGGCTCGGCGGGCGGCGCGATAGTGTCGTTTCTGGACAGGGCGTTCTATGCGGACCGCAACGGCGGCGGCAAGCGTTTCCGACACAAACCCGTCGCCGCGGTCGTTTCGGCGAGAAGGGCGGGGACGACCGCCTCATGGGACGAGCTCAACAGATATTTCGGGCTCATGCAGACGCCGATAATCACGTCGCGGTATTGGAACGCGGTGCACGGTTCCACCCCCGCGGAAGTCGAAAAAGACGAGGAAGGTATGCAGACTATGCGTATCCTCGGCAGAAATATCGCGTACGCACTTAAATGTATAGCCGCCGCGAAAAAGGCGGGGATAGAACCTCCCGAAGAGGAAGAGACCGTCTATACGAATTTCATCAGGGAGTGACGCGTGAAAAGCGACGTCGAGCGTGAGACCGAAAAGATGAGATCGGGACGCGGAGCCGTGGCAGCCGTCGCTCTTCTCGCCGTCATAGCCGTGACTTTCGCGGCGTGCGGAGCGGAGGAAGGATACATGGGAAAATATTACGGGAGCGATACGAAGATAGAAGACGTGAAGAACGATCCCGTTTTCGGAGATTACGGCAGACTTATCTTTCCTTCGGACCGCTATTACGACGGGACCACCCTCGGCGATCTGCGTATGCTTTGGTATTACCGCTCCGATCCTGCCGAAACGGTCAGGATAGCCGACCGAATGCGCGAGGAGGCGGCGTCGGGTATGCAAATATTCTACGATATCTACACGGATGCGGAAAAATCGCTCGATCCGACCAAAGAGGATACGGGGCTGTTTTTCTTCCGCGGAAGAGCGGGCGCACCGTTTGCGATCGTCTGCGCGGGCGGAGGATGGGCGTATGTGGCGGCTATGCAGGACAGTTTTCCGCAGGCGCAAGAATTGTCGGAAGAGGGCTTCAACGCCTTCGCCGTGATCTATCGTCCCGGGCCGCGTACGGCATACGAGGATCTTGCACGGGCGATCTCTTTCGTTTTCTCACACGCGGAAGAATTGGGCGTGAGTACGGACGGATATTCTCTGTGGGGAGGGAGCGCGGGCGCAAGGATGGCAGCGGCTCTCGGTTCTTACGGAGCGGCGGCTTTCGGCGGAGACGACGTTCCCGGACCGTCTGCGGTCGTCATGCAGTATACGGGACATTCCGATTATAATCCCGAAGGGGAACCTCCGACGTTTGCCTGCGTGGGCGACAGAGATCATATAGCGGACGCTGACGTGATGCGCGCAAGGATAGACGCATTGGACCGGATGGGCGTGCCTACGGAATTTCACGTTTACCGCGACATGGGGCACGGCTTCGGGCCGGGTATCGGAGCGGCGGCGGAAGGCTGGTTCGATCGCGCGGTAGAGTTTTGGAAGGCTCACGGCGGGGCGTAAGTCCGTCAGCGGCCGGAGTATGCAAAAAGCGCCGCATGGGCGGCGCTGTCGGGGAAAGCGGCGGTCAGACCGTTTCGCGGCCCGGCACGTTGCGTCGTATGCCGAGTATATCCGCCGCTTTGAGCAGACAGTCTACGTCTCCCGCAGTCTGTTTGCCGTGTATATCGGGCGCCACGTTCACTACGAGGATATTGTCCTGCGCGGTGAGTTCCCTGTATTTTTGCGCGATATATTCTGCGACCGCGGTCTTGTCCGACTCGTATTTCGGATCCCAGAACCAGTTGTTGGGCGGCCGCATACAGATGGTCGCTTCAAAGGGCAGATAGTACAGCTCCTTGCCGTGTGAATACAGTTTCGGATCGTTCGCGCGAGGAAAGTGGGGGTCCCAAAGACGGAAGTCGGACGGAAAATAGCGTATAGGCATCCCTTCGCGGTAATACTGCGGCATATATTTGCGCGGAGTCCATTTACGCAGGCTCTTTCCTATGGTCAGATTGACCGCGACCGAGCAGTCGGGCTGCAGAGTATGCGCGAGATCGTACAGTTTCGGGATATTCCATTTGCGAGGCATTTTGTCCCAGCCGCCGTCCAGCCAGAGTTCGACGATCCTGCCGTAGGCGCCGCCCAGCAGTTCTTGCAGATGGACGCACATATAGTCGACGTACGCTTTGTCGTCTTTGTATCGCTTTTCGTGTCTGTCCCACAGAGAATAATACAGCCCCAATCCTATGCCGTATTTTTCGCAGGCTTTCGCGACTTTTGCCACGACGTCGGTCTTGACGGGCGAGCGGTTTACGCAATAGTCCGTGGTATCCGTGTCCCACATACAGAAGCCGTCGTGATGCTTGGTCGTCAGCACTATAAAATTCATGCCCGCTTCGTAGGCGTTGCGCACCCATCCGTCCGCGTCTATCGCCGTCGGGCGGTAACCTTGCGCGGACAATTTTCCGTTCGACCATTCGGTGTCGTAAAAGGTATTGATCCCGAAATGGACGAACATACCGTATTTGCGTGCTATCTGCGCCATTTGGCAGGCGTTGGGTCTGTCGGACGGCGTAAGCGTTATCATATTTTCCTCCTTTGCCGGGCGCTGTCGAAAGTGCCGCGCCGGATACGATATATTAACACGGTTCGGACGGTTTGTCAACGTCGCTCCGATTGCTGAAAAAATTTTTTTTTGAACAGTCGGGTTTCGGATTGACATATCTAGCGTAGTCTGTTAGTCTATATCTATGACCGGATCGTACATAAAAATTCCGTTTTCGATATGGAAAAACAATGTCAACGCTGACTCGTCGGACGATTTTTTCTCGTCGCCGCTATGGTTCTTTATCCTGATAGCGTCGTGTGCGGTGCCGTATTGCTACGGGGCATACGCCGTGTCTTTCGGGCTATGCGCCGCATATATGTGCGTCGCGCTCGTCTGTACGCGGAACATAATGCCGTCGTTCGCCGCGTTCCTGTTTTGCTCGGTGGCGGTCATCGAGCTTCACGGAATAACGCAGGGCGAGATATTCGGATACGCATGGGTGCTGATACCCGTCGTACCCGCGCTGATATATCATATCGTACGCTTTAACCGCGCGCGTCCGAAATACAGACCCGGCAAGACCGTTTTGCCGCAGGCGGCGGTGTCCGTAGTATTGTTGATCGGCGGCGCGGGATATCTGAGCGCGGAGCAGTATTTCCGTATAGAGCCGATGTACTATGTGCTGTTCCTGGGAGCGGCGCTGACGGGTATGACGGTGTTGTTGGAGAGCGATCTCCCCGACGACGGAGAGTATGCCGCGTCGTATCTGTCCGCAACGATGATGGCGATAGCCGCGCTTCTGCTGTTGATGTGGCTGGCGGCGTTCCTTTCGGACGGCAATGCGGGTTTTCCGTACAGACAGTGGAAGAACAATGCGGGAAACTTCATGCTGCTGTCGGTGCCGCTTACGTTGTGGCGGGGATCCAAGGCGAGATGCGGGACTCTGCACGCGGCGTTTGCCGTGTTGCAGGCGTTTTCCGTGGCGGCTTCCGGATCGAGAGGCGCCACGCTTATGATGGGGATAGTCCTTCCGTCCGCGCTGGCGGTCTATTTTTTCGGACTGAAAGGCAAGAGAAAGCTGTTCGAGTCGGCGCTGTTCGCATTGTTTGCCGTTGCGGTATGCGCGGTCCTGTTTGCGGACGGGGCGCGGCGGCTCCACGGATTTTTCGGCGAAATGGACATCCTTGACGGACACGGCAGAGAGAAACTTTATGCCGAAGGATGGAAAAATTTTTTGCAGCATCCGCTGTTCGGAGTGGGATTGGCATACAGGAACGACGACGTATATCCGCTGAACGATATGGCGATATTCTGGTATCACAGTACGCCCGTGCAGATATTGGCTTCGACGGGGGCGATCGGTTTTGCGGCATATGCGTGGCAGTTTCTCGTCAGGATGAAGATCGCGTTCAAACGCAACTCGTTCAATATCATGGCTTTGATCGGATTCTTGGGATTCGAGGGCTATTCGTGCGTGAATACGGGAGATTTCACACCTCTGCCGTTTGCGGTACTGGCAGTATTCATCTTCCTTGTGCTGGAAAGATATACGAAGACGGTAAAGGACGGCGAGGAATCTGTCGTGGCGCACGGGAAGCCGAATAATAAAGTAGAAAAGACATGAAAGAAGTGGTTTTACGGACAGGCGCGGGACAGATCGGAATGGTGATCGCGCGCAGGATCGGTCACGGCGAAATGTAAGGGAGCGTTCATAACGGGCGCGGACTTTTTGATCGACGGGGGAGCTGGCGGCGGTCGGGCGGTTGGACGAGAAAAGCGACGATATGATAAGCGCGCTTATATCCGACGTGTCCGAGCGCAGGCGCGACGAGCTGGTCGCGGCAATGCGCAGTATATCGAAAATACTCGGGTTGGAGGACTGAATGGAAACGGTATTTTACGACAAAAAATACAGACAGGCATTTATCGATCTCAATCTTGCATGGATCGAAAAATATTTCGTCGTCGAGCCTCAGGACGTCGCAATACTCGAAGGGGTAGACAAAGCCGTCGCTGACGGAGCGGGCGTGTTTTTCGTGCTGGAAGACGGAGTGCCGATCTCCACATGCATGGATCTGCCCAAAGGCGGCGGCGTTTGGGAGATATGCAAACTTGCCGCAGACGAAGCTCACCGCGGAAAGGGTGCGGGAGAGGCGGCGCTGAGGGCTTGCATGGAGCATGCCGCCGCAAACGGAGCGAAAAAACTCACGATAGTGTCCAACAGCGTTCTCGGCGCGGCGATGGGACTGTATGCAAAGGCGGGATTCAAGGAAGTACCCGTAGACGATTTCGAATACGAAAGAGTCAATATTCAGTTCGAACTCGAACTGTGAATAATTTCGGCGGGATACCGGTTTTGCGTCGTTTGACAAAATGCCGTGCGGTCGTTTCATGAAGAAATACCGCGGCGCGTGCGCCGGGATATCGCGGAGATCCGCTACGGAGCATACGTAGGCTTGCGAGGCCGTTTCGGATACTGTCGGTCGATTTGAATATGTAGACGGATGTATATTAAAAAATTACTATTTACTATCAATTATTATCAATTATTTATTATTATCAAAGATGCGGCGGTCCTCGACGCTATTTACGGATTGGTCGCGTATATATTGTGATGACGACGGATCATGCCGGATCGCGGCGGAGCGGAAAACGAAGATTTTCGGACGCGGAATGCGGAAGAGGGCAAGGGCACGCTCTGCTGCATTATCGACCGCAGCAGTCGGGCGCTTAGGTGCAACGGATACAGGGAACGGGAATGCGCTTTGCGGTATTGCCGCTCAGACAGGCTTGAACGGCGTTCCGTTATAACGCCGCGATTACGCGAATATCCGTGTGTCATGGCGGTCGGAACGGACTTCCTGCGAATTGTCGTCAGCTGCGGAAAGAATCTCTGTATTCGGACGGCGTGGATCCTGTTTCGCGCTTGAACGCTTTGGAGAAGTAATGCTGATCCACGAAATGCAGGCGGTCGGATATCTCTCCGATCGACGCGTCGCCCGTCCGCAGAAACAGCATTGCGACGTCGATCTTACGCTTTGCGTAATATTTTGCGGGCGTGCACCCGAATTCTTTTCGGAAAGCGCGTATAACGTAGTTGACCGAATAGTGGAGTCTGTCGGCTATGTCTTTGATCGAAAGTTTTTCTTCGGA
Organism: Candidatus Ornithoclostridium excrementipullorum; assembly: GCA_018716085.1. GTDB lineage: Bacteria > Bacillota > Clostridia > Christensenellales > UBA3700 > Ornithoclostridium > Ornithoclostridium excrementipullorum. The sequence goes on from DVKK01000060.1 coordinate 14,743, forward strand.
CGAATAGTCTATTATAAGTTTTACCATGTGGGCGACGTCGCCCGAATCCGCCGAGGTAAGACGGAAATTGAGATCGGTCATGAAACTGCAGAACAGCAGGGTCGCGTATTTCAGAAATTCGTCGTAATTGTCGGCGTACGTTTCGGCAAGGTCGCGTATGCCCGAGAAAAGATAAGCGGCGTTGCCCGCCTGCATCGCATACGGTCCAGAGGGCAGATACCATTCCACGAGCTTGTGCGCCATTTCGCCGTCGAGCAATATCCTGTCCGTAAAAAGGCTTCCGTCGCCCGAGATGCGGAAACGGCTGTTTTTCGGTATGAAAAACAACGTGTCTTTTTTCAATTCGTAACGGGATCCGTTTATTTCGATACTTCCTTTTCCGTCCAGCACCAATCCGACCGCGAGAAGACGCGCGACGCCGTTCCTGAAAGCGGGAGAGTCGTCGCCTTCGGCGCGGCAAGCCGTTTCCGCAATAAAAAACGGTCTTGCGGGATCGTAATATTTTCTGTAATCCGTAACGGATCCGCCGAGGTTTATTTTTTTCACATCCATAACGATTTTTCTTACTGCCCGCCGCGCGGGACTGTGCTAAAATAATAATAACAGAACGAGCGCGTTTTGACAATACAAAAAGCTCGAGTCGAAAAAAACGGCTTTGCCGCGGGGATCGCCGCGCTGTGCGTAAGCGTTTACAGCAAGATAAAGTACGGCAAGTTCGACTTCCGCAAGACGATGATGAAAAAGAATAAGACCGCCGCGGTATCTGTCGGCGGGACCGTCGGCGAAAAAGAAATATCCGACGCCGAACGGGAAAACAAGGAGGGATCATGAGAAAAAAATCGGGAAAAACGGCGGCGCTGTGCGTTTCGGTACTGTTCGCCCTTGCCGCCGGCATGACGGGCTGTTCCGCAGACGTGGAGGAGATATTCGTCGATACGGGAGGAGATACTCTGACCATAGGGATAATATCGGATACTCAGCTCACCGAAAACTACGACAAGTACGCGCAAAATCTGGAAAAGTCGCTCGAATACATCAAAGCGCGCGACACCGACGTACTGATATTCGCGGGCGATTACGGCGATCTGGGAACGCAGGCGACCGCAGACAGGTTCAAGAGCGTGTACGACGGCGTGTTCGGCGACGATAAACCGATAAGCCTTGCCGTTATGGGCAATCACGATTATTGGCTTGCGAACTTTTTCGATTGTTGGGAGATACCGTTCAAGTCCAAGATGCGCGGCAGACTCGAAGGCATATTCGGCGACGACTATACGACGGTAAAGGTGATCAACGGTTATACCTTCATAGCGCTCAGTCCCACGGACGGTTCCATGGAAGGCAAATACGATATCGCCTATGCCGAGAAGGCTTTGGACAGAGCCGTGCAGAGAGATCCCGACAAACCTATATTCGTGATAACGCACCAGAACCCCAAAGGAACGATAAGGGGCAGCGACGCGTGGGGCAACGCCGAACTGAACGAGCTGTTCTCCCGTTATCCCAACGTATTGTCGATATCGGGGCATTCGCACTATTCCATGCTCGACGAAACCAACGTCATGCAGACCGAATATACGGCGATAGGTACGCAGAGCCTGTCCTATACCGATTTCGATCCGGGATACGAGCCCCTGGCGGCGACGGCGGATATCGAAAGCAACCCCATGCTTCTCTACATGACTGTGAAGGGCAATACGGTCGAAACCGAAAGGATATTCGTGAATACGGGGGAGGAGTACGATCCCGAAAACAGATATACTTTCGTCTTCCCGTACGACAAGGAAAACGCCGCGTACGGCGCGGACAGAAAGGACGGAGCGCAAGCTCCCGTATTCGAAAACTTTTTCGGAGGAACGACCGAAGTCGACGGCAGGACGCTCATTACCGTTAAGGCCGCCGAATGCGAAGGACTCGTCACGGAATACAGGATGAGATTTTTGTCCGACGGCGAGCCCGTGAAATTCGTGCGCAACGGAGAAAACGTGGAGGAACTGAAATATTTCAGCGACTTCTTTACGGGGAAGAACGCGGAAGAACTGTCTTTTGCCGTGCCTTCCGATCTGCCGTCGGGAAGATATACGGTAGAGCTCAGAGCGCTCGAATCGTTCGGCAATTCGAGCGCGACGGTCACGTTCGGGATAACGATATGATATCGGGATAATTTAAGGAGGAAAAATTATGAGCAGAAAAACGGTATTGCGGGTTTTGCCCGCGGTACTGCTTGCGGCGGTCGCGGTCGTGATACTGATATTTTACGCGGCGACGCTGACGAAAGACGACGGCTTGGGGATCGTCGAACCGGACATCTCCGACGGAGCGGCGGTAAGCGGCAGCGCGGGCAGCGCTCTCGCTTTCGACGGCAGCGATCTTACGTTCTGGTCCGTGGGCAGCAAGGGAGCGGAAGCGGTAGTTTCGTTCGGCGGATTTTACGACGTCAACGCGCTTCTCCTTAACGAGATAGGCTTCAACGTGACGCGGTTTTCGGTGTACTACGACGACGGCAGCGAGTGGATACTGTGCTATCGTCAGAACGAGATAGGCATAAACCGTCTGGCAACGTTTTACACGGTAAGAGCCAAGGCTATCAAAATAGTCGTGGACGATCTCAAAAACGTCGCGCAGATATCCGACGTCAAAGTGTATTGTCTGGAACAGAGAGAGCGCGAAGAAAAACTGCGCGTAACGTCGTATATCACCCCCGGCTCGATCACAAACTACGATCCCGAAACGGGTATGGCGGGAAACGTGGACGCGGCGGCTTTCGACGTGATAACCGACGTGCAGTTCATCGCTTACGGTCGGTTCGCTTCGGACGGTACGGTCGTTAAGGAGGAAAACGCCGACAAAAATCTCGCCATTCTCAACGATATGATCGGAGGGCGCGACGTCAACGTGACTCTCACGATCTTCCCGCCCGCCGACGGGGGAAGTATGGCGGACGTATTCCGCTATCATCTCGACGACGCGGTCCGCTCCGTCACGGAAACCGTTCTCGCGTCGGGCGCCGACGGTGCGGATTTCGACTGGGAGTATCCTTGGGGCAAAGAGGAATATGCGCTGTACAGCGATTTTCTCGCAAAGCTCGGAGCGGAACTCCACAAGCACGGTAAAACGCTTTCGATAGCGGTGTCGCCGTGGGGACTTGATTTTTCCGACGAGGCGATCGCCGCGATAGATCAGGTACAGATAATGGCATACGATCTGTTCGATCACAACGGCGACAACAATTCATATGCGGGCAGTGTGGCGACTTCGGTCGATTATATGCTCGGGCAGGGATTCGCGCCCGAACAGCTCAATCTCGGTATCTCTTACTACGGCAGACCGTCCGACGCGAGCGGCGTGTGGATAAATTACAACGATCCCGCTTACGAAAAGGACGAGTACGTCATGGTAAAGGACGGGGTGTATTTCAATTCGGTCACCACGGTAAGAGATAAGACCGTTTACGCGATACTGCGCGGTATAGGCGGCATAATGACTTTTTCGCAGGACGAGGATCTGCCCATGTCCGATCCGCTGTCGCTGACGGCGCAGATAGGCAAAGCCCGCGACGCGTTCAGCAGGGAGGCGTGATATGAAAAATATTTTCGTCAGACTGAAAAGAGGAGGATACGTTTCGTATCTGCTTACCGCTCTCACGGCGTTTCTGTACGCGGCTCAGTTCCGTTACTATATCAATTCCGACATCTACAAGGCGTTCGATCTCGGCAACCTCGGAGCCTTCGGCGCGGATCTTAGCGTGTCGGTGCTTGTCGCCGTGCTTGCCGCCGTCGGCTGGGCGGGAGGAGCGGCAACTGCGTTCTTCACGAGGAAGAAGGGACTGCGTTCGGGTACCGCGTACTGGATCGCGGGAATGTTCGCTCTCGTCGCGTTGCTGTTTACGCCTTACGACCTGCAGCTGCTGATGCCGACGACCAATCAGCAGAACATATCGATGATCTGCTGTATCGCCAATATAGTATTCATGCTCGTCGATATGTGGGCGTTTTCGTTCGCATTGCTGCGCGGCGGCGCGCGTCTTGCGGAGAGCGAAGGCTTGACGGGAGCCGTTTACGCCTGCTGCGCGGCAGCGGTCGCAACGGCTCTGGCGTTCGCTGCGGTCGCGGCGGAATGGCCGTTTGCCGTATGCGTGGGGATATATGCCGCGCTTCTGACGGTGCTTTCCGCGGTGAAGCTGTTCTTCCCCGAAGAAGAATGCGCGTGCGACGTCGCGGGAGGGCGCACCTATGCCGTAAGCGGTATAGTAACCGCTCTGTTCGTCGCGGTCCTCGCAGGCGCGTATTTCATCACGGAAGCGCATATAGCGCTGTAAGTGATCGTTCGTATGCGGAACGGGCGCCGTCATCGGCGCCCGTTCTTGTATTTGCGTTAAATTATTTAGGATATCGTGAACGTAAAAGCGGAATTTTCTTCGTACCACAGAGGGAAATTTGTCCCCCATACGTTGTCGTGCAGTACGAACGACAATCCGTGCGAGGCGATATCCGCGGGAGAGTCGTCGAAACGAAGTATGTTTCCGCCCTCCGAAGCGGCGAGCGCCGCCTGTACGCTTTCTATGCGGAAGATCCTGCCGTTTTTCCCGAACACGGCGCGTTCGATCGCGGACAGCTTTCGGTTGCCGTGAGAAACCACGTTTGCAGGGTCTGTCTCCGAGCCGAGTTTGACGTAACGTACCGTGTCGAATATCGGATAGAAAGAGCAGGAAAGGCTCTCGGGAGTACGCACCGCGTCTTTGTCCGTCAAAGCCAGTTCCACGGTAAGCCCCGACGCGTTCAAACGGTATATCGCCTGCGCGCCGCGCGGAGCGCCCGTTTTGTCGCATACTTCGTCGCCGCATGACAGCAGAAGTACGATCTCGGCAGCGTCTTCGCTCAATGTCATACGGGCGTCTTTCGCGCCGTAGACGAACGAGCCGCACAGACAGTCGGTTTTTTTCATTCCCGGGCGCAGATTGTCCGATACCGCCCAAGGCTTTCTGTGACGCAAATAGTGTTTCGAGTAATATTTCAGGTCTTCCGTCCCGTACGACGTATAGGTCAGAAGGGGGCGATCCCGGGAGTCGAGGAGTTTATCTCCGTCGAGCGAAAGCGCAAATCCGCCCGATTCGTTGACCGTAAGCGCCGCCTCGCCGATCCTTATTTCCGTGCCGAAAACGTATTTTTCGGCTTTTTCGGGCGAAGTAAGAGCCTCGGGGCGGAGTTTTGCAAGCGCCTTTTCCGCTTCGGCCTTGCAGTCCGAGGGCAGAGCCGCGACCGCTTTGTCTATATAACCGCGCTGTTCCTGCCAGCTCTTTTCGATATGCGAATAAGAACGTTCGCCGGTCCCGAACGCACTCTGCAAAAAGCCGTATATCCTGTACGGAAAATCTCCCAGTATGTTGCGGAAAACGACTTTGTCACGACGTCGCGCTTTTGCGAACGCTTCTTTGCGGTAATGTTCGGTATCTTCGAGGAAAACTTTCATATCCCCGCCCCAGGTGTGTTCGGCGCAGCAGAGAAGGGCGTCGGCAAAGGCGCGGTAACCGTCGGATCCGCGCGTCAGAAGTCCGCGTTCGAGCCAATCGTCTTTAAGCCGCATCAGCGTGCGCATTGCCCCCGTCTTGTACGGATCGGAAGCTGCGCCGTGTATCCATGTGTCGCCGATCTCGCTCTCCACGACGGGCAGTTCGCGCCGCGCTTCCCACAGGGCGTCGGCAACGTCGTCTATCCTGCCCGCACGGACTTTGCAGTCGGGATAGCGCCGCTTTATGCGCTCGAAATTGCGGGCGATCTCCTCGACGCGCTTTACCCCGCAGTTGTCGGAGGCGTGTTCGAAACAGAGTATCTTGTCGGTGAACGGACACTCGAACGTGCCGCCGTAGCCGTCCGAATAGATAACGACGATCTCGGCTCCGTCGCATTTCCATAGGAAACATTCGGGCACGTTCGGAAAAGCCGCCGCGGTGTTTATGCCGATGTGCAGCAGTTTTATCCCGTGTGCGGCGAGCAGAGGTACGATCGCTGCGGTGTGTCCCGGCACGTCGGTCATCTTTGCTGCGACGGTCTTTACGCCCGATATCGCGTCGATCCCGTCTATGAGCGAAAGCCCGTATTCGAAGATATCCTTGTCGAGAAGTTCGGTGTGAGTGGTGAAGGGCAGCGCGTGCGCGGCGATATCGCCGTTTTTAAGCGCTTTAACGACTTTTCGGCGCAGTTCTCCTCCACATTCGAGGGCTTCTTTTATCAGCCACGATCCCGTGGTCCATACGAACCTTTTTTCGCCGTCGGAGTTCAGTTTTTCGGCGGCGTCGATCGCTTTCGGGATAAAATCGTTCATATAGCGCAGCCGCACGTTTTCCGCATAGTCGGTAAAACCGAGATCGAGGTGCGTCTTGTGTACGATTATAACTTCTTTCATGCAGAGCCTCCGTTTTCCGCGCGGACGTCGTCGGTCCGGTCGGCTTCGCGTGCGAGCTCGCGCGAGAACGCTTCGCGTGCCAGCACGTGCAGCCATTTTTTCTTTCCTTCGGCTTTCGCTTGCGCTATCCAGTCGGCGCAGAATCGTTTTCTTCGCCTGTTGAGCGCCTTTTGATCGGCGCGCATTTTCTCGAAAGCGGCTTTTACGGCGGCTCTCTTTTCTTCTTTTCTCATACGCTTGCGTTCGTCGATCTCCCGCTTTATCTCGCGTTCCGACTTGCCGTCTGCGGCGCCTGTCGCCGCAATTTCGTCGAGTTCACGCCTGAACGCCGCTTCTTTTTCCGCCGCTTCCCGTTGTTTTAGGCGGAGAGCTTCTTTTTCCGCCTGAGCTTTCGCGGCGGCTTTGTCCGCCTCCGCCTCTTTGTCGGCGAGATATTGCGCGTATGCCGCGTCGCATACCTCTTCGGGGGCGTCGGTCAGCGAAAGATCCGCAAGCACCTTTTTGCGTTCGAGCGAAGCCCTGATCCTCTTCATTTTCTTTTGATCCAACGTCACGAAAAAGTAGGGGATGGCGGCGAGGAAACTCGAGGCGATCACGATTATTATGAGCGTGGATATTATCGGTTCGCGTACGCTCGCGTCCATGAGGATATCATAGTCCGTCTCGCCGTTTGCGTCCGCGACAAGACCGTTGTGCTCGTATACGGCGGTGAAGGCGATCGTGGAAACGATCGTGCCTATCGTGGTGACCATGAGCTGGAAGTTTTGAGCGAAGCCCTCTATCCTTACTCCCATCTCGTCCTGCTGCGCGTCGAAACCGTCGGACATGATCGTGTTCTGGATTATGTACTGCGGACCTCCGGCGAAATTGTTCAGGAACAGCGATATCGCAAAGAACACGAAGCCCTGTTTGAATGTGAACAGCATTATGGCGGCTGCAACGCAGTTTGCGAAATTGAATATAAGACCCGACTTTCGCGTTCCGAGTCTGGAAATGAGCAGAGGGGCGAGAAGTATGCCCGGCGTGAATCCTATCGAAGTTACGGTCTGTACCACGCCCAGTATGCCGCTGTTGCCGAGCTGATAGGTGCATACCCACGGCAGAAGCGTGGTCAGCACGCCCTTGAAACCGTCGAAGAATTTGCTTATCGTGACAAGCCAGAATTCCTTGTTCTTAAACAATATTTTCATGCCTGCCGCGAATTTGATCTTATTGACGTGCGTTTTGGGCAGAACGACGCGTTCCTGAGTGTAATACATCGCGACGAAGCCCATGAAGAAGCTTATCACGGCGAGTATCGGCATGAATATGCGATAGGTCCATATGTTTTTCATGGCGTCGTTGCCGAAAAACATAAGTCCGAGAGTAGGCAGAAGGAACTGTATCACGCTGGGGCCGAGATTGCCCAGAAATTCCGAAAAGCCCATGATCTTCGTGCGTTCCGCCGAATCGGAACTGATGACCTGCGATATGCCCATCTGAGCGTTGTTGAGCAAGGGCTGGGCTATGCTCAGCAAATTGAAGAAAATGCCGATGAGAACGATCTTCAGGGTCATGTCGCCGTTTACCGGAATGAGCCACGTCAATCCCACGATGGCGATAATACTCGGAACGCCCGCCCAGAAAATATACGGTCTGAATTTTCCTATCGCGGTGTTCGTGTTGTCCACGAGCATACTAATGAACGGGGTCTTTATTACGCCGATCACGTTCGTAATGATAAACAGCCACATGAGATCTCTCGGGCTGAGTCCGTAAACGGAAGCGGTGAGCAGACACGTCGCCGACATCTGAATGTATGACATGATAGAGCCGATACTCTTGATGCCCATCGAGCCTACGCTGAACGCCGCTATCTCCTTGTAAGCGACTTCTTCGCCTTTTTTCGGGCGCTGCCAATGGCGCCTCAAAGTGAGCAAACCGTTTTGAAGCTTTTCTTTCATAATTTCCCTGTCCCTTGCCGCATATACGGTCATGTCCATGATACGCCCCGAACGCAGGGCAAGTCAACTTTATACACATATGATTTATCGCTTTTTTTCATGCTGCCGCGCAAAAAAAGCGGCGCCGCCGCGGACAAAGCCGTCCGGTATCGTTCAAAGACAACGGTTTTGCGTTGTTTTATGCGTAGCGACGCTAGTCAGAAATCGGAAGACGAATGAGCGGAGCGCGTTTCGCGCGATAGCAACGGCAGTTGCAAAAAACACACATTCGGGTTATAATGAAAGCGACGGCGAGCGCCGCGAACGCGCGGTGCCCCTTAAAATAATGTTGAGATCGGAGGAAAAAATGAAAGAGAAAAGATTCGTAAAGACCTATTCGCAGGGCAGCATGGAAGGCGTTCAGATCATTGTGGATACGCATACGGGCGTAAATTATCTCTTCCGTTTTTCGGGATATGCGGGGGGACTGTCTCCGCTGTTGGACGAAAACGGCGCCCCTGTCGTGACTCCGCGCGAGGAGACGGAACTTACGGAAACGGAATAAAGCGCGCCGGCGTAAGTCGGAAGCGTACGTTTCGGGCTGCGGGAGGGATGCCGATGTTTTGTCGGAGGCGTCTTTTCGGAGCAACGCCGATTTGTAAATGCCGCCCAAATTTTTGCATTCTGTAAATTTATAAAAATGAGCGAAAACATATTGTAACCGCTCGCTTATTGTGTTATGCTTAAAACAAGGAGGCGGGGACTTCGTATCGGGGGATCCTTACGTTAAGCAAACACATGGATGATTTTTCGGAACAGATAGGCGTATCGGGTGCGGTTTTGTCCGCGGAAAGCGCTATGCGGGGCGGGGACGTACGATGAACAAAGCGTTCGGGACCGCGTTTTTCCGCTTCCGCAGGAGCAAAACGCCGATACTCGTATTCGCGTTCGTCGCCGTGATATTGCTTTCCGTATTAGTCGGACTTACCGT
>DVKK01000061.1 GCA_018716085.1 Candidatus Ornithoclostridium excrementipullorum
GAATATCCGTACGATCTTCTTTTTGAGCGCTCTTTTGCGTGCGCTGTGAGCGGCGCCGTCCAGTTTTTTTGCCGCGACCGCGGCTGTCACGGCTCCGAGACCGAAGCCGACAAGCATAGACATCTTCATATCGTCACCTCCGCGGTTAGTGTGTGCTCAAGGCATTTCGATATACGCGGGATTTTTGATATCGCACTCGAAAATGAAGTTGTCGTTGACCGTTTCGGCAAGCTGTTTCTGCGAAGGAGTGCGGACAGTCCATGCCACGAAAGCGACTTCGGGGCGGGCGGCGGTCACTTTTGCAAAGAAACGCTTTTTTACTATCATGACGCTTGCCGCCAGAAAATCGACGTAATCGTGCGTGCGCATCCTGCGGCAGAACGCGCGCTGCCATGCGTAGATGTCGTACAGCTGTCCCAATATGACTTCGGGATGATGTTCGTGCCACCAGCGCACGGTACGCGGATCGAAGGATTCTATCCAATAGTGCCCCTTGTAGTCTTTGAGCATTTCCCAAACGGCGGCGCAGGTCTGTTCGTACTTTTTCGTGACCTTTATTTCGATAAGCAGACCGACCCTGCCGTTCACGAGAGAGAGAACGTCGCTCAGTTTAGGAATATGCTCGTCCGTGTTCATCAAACGGTATTTTTCAAGGTGAGAAGAGTCTATCTTCTCGGGGTGCATCTTGATCCCGCAGGTGCGTTTCAGCGAAGGATCGTGATGGACGATCAACGTGCCGTCGTCCGTAAGATAAACGTCCAGTTCGATGCCGTAGCCGTGTTCCACGGCGTTGCGGAATGCCGCGAGCGAATTTTCGGGCATCGTCTTGTTGTCGTGCAGACCGCGGTGCGCGATCCTGTGCGTCATGAGAAAATCGTCTTTCGCTATTGCCATAAGCTTATCCTCAGTATCAGTATCCGAGAGCGTCCCGCACGAGTATCACGTGGACTTGCTTTTGCAGACGGGTGGGGTGGTGGACCACCGTCGTGACGTTGCACATACAGTCGGGCGAATTGCAGTAAGAGCATTTGCCCGTCACGGCGCAGGGCGTCTTTTTGCCGAGCCGCACTGCGTTGAGATGGCAGGTGTAGTTGCGGATACGGTCCTCCGCTTCGGCAAGGTCGGACACTATTTTGTTGGAGCCTATCACATATACGACGTTGGGTACGCCGAATATCAGCGGCGCGACGCGGTTGGCCGTCCCGTCGATGTTGACGATATCGCCCGAAGTCGTGACGGCGTTCGCCGAAGAAACGTACCAATCCGCCTGCGCCGCCCGTTGATACATCGTGTCGCGTTCTTCGTCTGACACCGTGTCGTAGCTGTACACCTTGTGTCCTGCGTCCTGCAGACGGAACAGCGTTTTCAGTTCCTTCAGAGTCATGCTTCCGCCCGAGCCGATGACGCAGGGAACGTCCCCTATGATCTTCGACACGAGGCCGTTGACTTCCGCCTTGTCGGCTATGTGCGGTACAAAGCCGCGTTTTTTCAGATTTTTTGCCGTGAGTTCGGTTTTGTCTTCCATAACTGTCATATCTCCCTGTACGGTCTATATTTTACTATCGCGCGAGCATTCCGTCAACGGTTTTGCGGCGGTGCACGGTCGAAGTGGGCGCGTTCGGCGCGGCGGAGCCGCTACGCTTTCAAAAGACTTGCGAAAACGCGCGCGATTATATATAATATATTCGATTATCGTACGGCGCGGTACTTGCGCGCGGGAGTATATCATGATTTCCGAAAAGATGAAGCAGATGATAGGTTCGTCGTCCGCAATAAGGGCGATGTTCGAAGAGGGTAAACGCCTCGCCGCCGAACGCGGCGCGGACAAGGTATACGATTTCAGTCTGGGCAACCCCAATATCGCGCCGCCCGCGCAGGTAACCGAGGCGGCGGAGAAGGAGCTGAGGGAGTGCAAAGGCGTATTCCTGCACGGATATATGAGCAACGCGGGTTACGAAGACGTGCGCGAAAAAATAGCTTCTTCGCTCAACGCGCGTTTCGGCATGAACTACGGCAAAGACGGTATCGTAATGACCGTCGGCGCCGCTGGCGGACTCAACGTAGTGCTTAAAGCTCTTCTCGATCCCGGCGACGAAGTCGCGGTGATATCGCCGTATTTCGGTGAATACCGCTGTTATGTTTCCAACTTCGGAGGCAAGCTCGTCGAGGCGGCGGCGGACAAGGATTTCATGCCGGATCCCGCCGCGATCGAAAAGGCGCTGTCCCCGAAAACCCGCGCGTTGATAATCAACACCCCCAACAATCCCACGGGTGCGGTCTACGGAGAAAGCGCTCTCAAAGCCATAGCCCGCGTGCTCGAAGAAGCTCAGAGCAAATACGGCTCGCCGATATATCTGATATCGGACGAGCCTTACCGCGAACTTGTCTACGGAGGCGTGACGCAGCCGTACGTCGCCGGGTATTACCGCAATACTCTGTCGTGCTATTCTTTCAGCAAGTCGCTTTCGCTCGCGGGAGAGAGAATAGGATACATAGCAGTCTCGCCCGACGCCGACGGATACGACGAACTTTGCTCGGCGTGTTCGGTCGCGACGAGGATATTGGGATTCGTCAACGCGCCGTCGCTTATGCAGAGAGTCGCCGCGGATTGCATAGACGTACCGCCCGACATCGCTTTTTACGATTCCAACAGGGTCGCTTTCGAAAAGGCGCTCGACGACGCGGGGCTGGAATACGTAAAGCCGCAAGGCGCGTTCTACCTGTTCGTAAAGGCTCCGGACGGCGACGATCTTCTCTTCTGTCAGAGAGCGAAAGACAAAGGGATACTCATAGTGCCGTCTTCGAGTTTCGGCGTAAAAGGATATGCGCGCGCGGCTTATTGCGTATCGCCGGAAAGGATCTCTTCAAGCGCCGCCGCATTTGCGGAGCTGGCGGAGGAATACGGAATAAAAAAACGTGCAGGTGTCGATAAAACGCATAAAGGAGAATGAGGGGACAGATGCCCAAAGATCAGAGCAAGATAAGAAATTTTTGTATAGTCGCACACATCGACCACGGCAAGAGCACTCTTGCCGACCGTATCATGGATCTTACGGAGACCGTGGCGAAACGCGACGCGAAGGAACAGCTGCTCGACAGCATGGATCTGGAACGCGAGCGGGGTATAACCATCAAACTCACCCCCGTGAGAATGAACTACGTTTACAAAGGCGAGAATTACGAACTTAACCTTATCGACACCCCGGGACACGTGGACTTTACTTACGAAGTTTCGCGTTCGCTCAAAGCGTGCGAAGGCGCGATACTCATAGTTGACGCTTCGCAGGGCATAGAGGCTCAGACTCTGACCAACGTCTATCTCGCTTTGGACAACGATCTGGAAATAATACCCGTTATCAACAAGATAGATCTGCCGTCCGCCCGCCCCGACGAGATCAAAAAAGAGATAGAGGACGTCATAGGGCTCGACGCGGAGAACGCGCCGCTCGTTTCGGCAAAAGAGGGGATAGGGATAGACGAAGTGCTGAAACAGGTCGTGGAGTTGCTGCCGCCTCCGAGCGGAGATTACGGCGCGCCGCTCAAAGCTCTCATATTTGACAGTTATTACGACAGTTATAAGGGTGCGATATCTTTTATCCGCGTGTTCGACGGCAGCGTCAAGGTCGGCGACAGGATAAAGATGTTTTCCACGGGCAAGGTGTTCGACGTCACCGAAGTGGGCGTTTTTACGCCAAGATCCACGCCGTGCGACAGCCTCGGCGCGGGCGACGTCGGTTATCTCTGCGCCAGCATAAAAAACGTCGCGGATACCAAGGTCGGCGACACGATCACGCTTGCCGAAGGCGGAGCGAGCGAGCCTCTCGAAGGATTCAAAGAAGTTTCGCCGATGGTATTCTGCGGTATATATCCCACCGACGGAGCGCGTTACGGAGATCTCAAAGACGCTCTCGAAAAGCTGAAACTCAACGACGCGTCGCTTACTTACGAACCCGACGTGTCCAAAGCGCTCGGCTTCGGATTCCGCTGCGGTTTTCTCGGTCTTCTGCATATGGAGATCATACAGGAGAGGCTGGAACGCGAATTCGATCTCGATCTCATAACCACCGCTCCGGGAGTTTCGTACCGAGTGGTCAAGACCGACGGCGCTACGCTCGAAGTGTCCAACCCGTCCGATCTGCCTCCCGCGGGGGAGATCGACCACATGGAGGAGCCCGTCGTCAACGCTTTTCTGTACACTCCGCCCGAATACGTCGGCGCGATAATGGAACTGTGCCAGGACAAGCGCGGCGTGTTCAAGAATATGACTTATCTCGACCGCACGCGCGTCAAGATAGATTACGAGATGCCGCTGAACGAGATAATCTACGACTTTTTCGACTCGCTGAAATCGCGTTCGCGCGGTTACGCAAGTCTTGATTACGAGATCATAGGATACAGAGAGAGCGATCTTGTCAAGCTCGATCTGCTGCTCAACGGCGAGATCTGCGACGCGCTCAGTCTGATAGTCCACAGAGAAAAGGCGTATGCGCGCGGCAGAGCGATAGCCGAAAAGCTCAAAGAAGTGATACCTCGTCAGCTGTTCGAGATACCGATACAGGCGGCTATCGGAGGCAAAGTCATCGCGCGCGAAACGGTAAAGGCGATGCGAAAAGACGTTCTTGCCAAATGCTACGGAGGAGATATCACCCGTAAGAAAAAGTTGCTCGAAAAGCAAAAAGAGGGCAAAAAGCGTATGCGTCAGGTAGGCAGCGTAGAGGTACCGAGCGAAGCGTTCATGACCATACTCAAATTCGACAAATGAGCGGAGGGGCGGGACTTTACATCCATATACCGTTCTGCGCGTCCAAATGCGCGTACTGCGATTTCTGTTCCGCTCCCGCCGACGACGGCGTAAAACGCGCGTACGTAGACGCGCTCATAGCCGAGATAAGAGATTCCGCGGAGCGTTTCGGAGGCTGTGCGGATACGGTATATATCGGAGGCGGAACGCCTTCGTGTTTGCCGCGCGGAGAGATAAAGCGTATCTCCGACGCGGTTTTTTCGTGTTTCGGCGGCAATATCGCGGAGTTTACCGCAGAGGCGAACCCCGAAAGTTTTACGGAAGAAAAGGCGGACGAATACGCCGCCGCCGGAATAACGCGCGTCAGCCTGGGCGTACAGAGCACCGACGAAGGAATATTGCGTTTTCTCGGACGGGCTCACGATCTCGCTCAGGCGGAAAAAGCGGCAAGAGAGGCGTCTTCGCGTTTTTCGCTCAATCTCGATTGTATGCTCGGACTGCCCGGACAAAATGCCGCGTCGGCAGCCGAGTTCACGGATTTTGCGGCGTCGTGCGGCGCTGAGCATATCAGCGCGTATATACTCAAAACCGAGGAAGGAACGCCGCTTGCGGACAGAGTCGCGCGCGGACTGAAACTTCCGGACGAGGACGAGTGCGCCGATATGTATGAAGCGTTCTTTGCCGCTGCGCGCAAAAGAGGTTTCCGCCGCTATGAAACGAGCAATTTTGCGATCCCCGGCGCGGAATGCAGGCACAACCTGAAATATTGGCGTATGGACGACTACATCGGCGTGGGACCGTCGGCTCACGGCAAGATCGGTATGTTGAGATATTACGTGCCGTCGGATATAAAGAGGTATATCGAGCGCGCAGACAAAGGCGTATTCGTGCGCGAAAACGAGGAGATATTGACGCCGGAGAGCGCGTTCGACGAATACGTGATGACGGGACTGCGCCTGGACGAAGGCGTGGATATAGCGGAGGGAGAGCGCAGATTCGGATCGAGTTTCGAAGACCGCTACGGCGAAAACGTGCGGAAGTGCTCTCGTTACGTCTGTGCCGAAAACGGTTTCTTGCGGATAAGACCGCAGTACGCGCTCGTGGCAAACGCCGTCATTCTGAAAATAATTCCGCAAATATAAACGCAGTCAAGCGGCTGTGCGAAGCAAAGGAAAAGACCCGACGTCGGGTCTTTTCCTTTATGTTCAGCAGAGTTTCTTTTTGAGATCTTCGTATTCGGCTCTTTCCTCTTCGGTAAAGCTCTCTACGCCGCTTTCGTTGCGTTTGAGTACGAAATAGCGTATCCTTGCGAGCCTTTTGTCCGTTACGCGGTACTTGATCGAAGCGATGAATCCCAATGTGAGCAGGACCGTTACCGCGACGGCGATGAGCACTCGGATGGCGACGAGCACGCTTTCGGGCTGTTGCTGCAAAATGCTGTTGCCGTTTTCGTCGACGATCGGTTCGATATATCCCGCTCCGCCGAGTACCCAGCCTACCATGCCGGTGCCGAAAGCGGTCGCGAGCGTACGCATGAAGGTCATCACTCCGGACATATTCGCGGTCGGACGGTACCCGAGTTTGAGTTCCGCCACGTCCACGGTATCGGCGAATATCAGCCAAGGCATCGACTGCGCTCCCGCGAAGCCGAATCCCATTATCATCGCAAACAGCGGTATGAGTATCGGAGGCCAACTGCGTTGATAGCACGCAAGCAGGATAGCGCCGATTATGTACAGCGGCAGTCCCGCTCTGAACGCGGCTTGCTTGGAGAACTTGGCCTTTATCACATAGGAGATCGCGATACCTATCGCGGCGCTGACCATCAGCGGAGCTATGATCATTATGGGCCCCATGTCGATCTGAATAAATCCGAGATCGACGACCACTCCGTCGATCGCGCCTCCGATATAGTCGGTGTAATATATCGCTATCGCGCTGATCATATCGAGGGTGAGGAAAGCCGTCACGTACATCACGAGGTGCCATACGTACGATTTTACGGTGAGGCACTTGAAGAAGTCCTTAATGTTGAATTTTTTCTTTTCCGTCGGATCGAACGGCGCGCGCTCCTTGATCGTAAAGCCCGCGATTACGAGCGGTATCCCGAAGAACAGACCGAATCCGAACACTATTATGAAGTAGAACGTTGTGTAAGACATCGTCGCGTTTTCGCCCGTGACCATGCCCCAGAGCAGCGACGGTATCAGATAGAAGATGCCTGCGGCGATTATGTCGAACAGCAGTTTCCAGGTATTGGCTCTGTTGCGCTGTCTGTAATCCATCGAAATGTCCGAGCTCATCGCCATATACGGCACCTGGGACAGAGAGGAGATCGAGCAGTAGATGATATACGCAAAGACCATCCACACGACCTGGGAACTTGCGCCGAAATTCTGTATCGGAGCGAACAGTATCGCAAGCCCGAACGGTATCAGAATGCCGCCCATTATCATATAAGGCTTTCTTCTGCCCAGTTTGGACCAACGCGAATTGTCGGAAATGATACCCATCGAAGGGTCGATTATCGCGTCCCATATCTTGGACACCATTATGACGGTACCGGCGATCCCGGCGTCGATGCCGATGATATTGGTGAAGAATGCGAGCAGAATGACGGAGATGAATGCCGCCTGGCCGCCCCCGAACAGGTCGGCGGCTCCGTAGATTATCTGCTCTTTGAGAGGTATGACGTCTTCGGGTCTGCAAGTGTCCTCGACGGCGGCGTTCTCTTCCTGCCGCTGTTTTTTGAAAAGACTCATCTGTGTGTCGCTCCTCGGCAAAGTTTGTAAGTCAAGTATAACACAGATCGTATGCCGAACGCAACGCGCGCGCTTTTGTTTGCGCGAATATGGCAAAAACTTTACTCGTCTTAGCGAAAACTTTACATTTGCGCCTGCCCCGCGCAGGTGCGGGCGGGGACGACCTGCGTAACGCGGCGCGGCAACGCGCGCTCGCCGCACCCGAAAAACCGCGACGACGAGAGTATCGAAAGCGTTATCGGAGTAATCGCGTCGTACGGATCTTGCCGCCGCTGTGCGACGGAAAGCGTCCTCCTTTCGTTTGCCGACGACGCAGTGCGATCCTGTTTTCGACAGATCCGCGTATCCGCGGAATATCTTTGCGCTTGTCTTACGACGAGGGGACGGCGATCGGCGGGCGGGTCGGGAATGTACGGCGTTTAGGAACAAAGCGGCGCCCGTACCGCGTCGATCATTGTCGTAATTTAACGAAATGAATAATAATTGATAATAATTGTAAATAAACGATATATAGCGACAGGTACGTTAGTCTTTCAGACAGATGCGCGTACGGGAGAGCGTGTGCCGCGGAGGGTAAAACCGTTAGGGCAAAAGAATTGGCTCGCAGCATTTGCCAAACGCGCCCGCGACATATTATAATATCACTATGACGATGACGGAAATTGCGGACGAAAAAATATTGCAGGTCAGGGTCAGCTCGTTGGAGATGAGTTACTTCGGCGGAGCGACCGCTGTCAAAAACTGGAGTTTTTCTCTGGGCAGAGGCGAAAAGCTGTGTATTTTCGGTATGCACAATCAGGGCAAGACCGCGTTGCTGCGTACGCTTGCGGGGTTGGAAGAGTACGGCGGAAGTATCCTCGTTGACGGCAAAGAGGTGAGGGATATCCCGCCCAGGGAGATACCGATCGCGTTCAGTTTCGACCTCGGCAGTCTGCAAAGGCACAAGACCGCGCTGAAAAATATCGTCAGACCGCTCATGCTGCGCAAATGCGACAGCAAGTATATAGCAAAAAGACTGGCATATGTGACAAGACTGTTCGATATAGAGGACCTGCTCAACGTCAAGATCAAGGAACTTACTCCGCTGCAAACGGGCAAAGTGCTGCTTGCGCGCATATTCGTCAGGGAATGTTCGCTTTACCTTATAGACGACGTATTCTCGGGAATGGGATACACGGCGCGCAGAGAAGCGTTCGAGGCGTTGACGAGAGCGGCGGGAAAATGCGGCGGCGCGGTCATATACGCCACCGACAGGATGTACGAAGCGAGAGAGTTCGGAGGCAAGATATCCGTCGTGTATGCGGGTATGCCGAGGCAGATAGACGAATATTACCGTCTTTACCGCGATCCGCTTTCGCTGGCGGTCGTCGAGGGACTGGACGATCACGTCGGCATAGTTCCCGGACTTCTGAAAAAGGACGAAAGAGGATACCGCGCGTCGCTGTTCGGAGAAAAGAGCGTCGCGGCGCCGACGCCCATTTCGGACACATACGTCAACAAACAGGTACTTTTCTGCGTTTACCCGAACGACGTCGAGGCGAAAAGATCGGACGAGGGCGCATGGGTCGCGGACCGTTCCGTCAGCACGAAGGACGGCAGGATCGTCAGGCTTGTCAGGGAAGACGGGGTCGTATTCGTGCAGGATCCCGATCTTGCCGAGGGAGAACGTGCGGACGCGGAGATAAAGGCGGTCGGCAATTATTTCGACAAGATAAGCGAGTTCAAGATAAACTGCTGAACGTGCGCAGAGGGGCAGATAAACTTCCGCCTCCTGCGTATAATATATAAGCGCGTCCTTTCGGGCGCATCGGAGAATACCATGGATATGTTCGAAGACGAAGAAAGAGCCCGCGGCGCTTACGCTTACGACGGAGGAGGGTATCCTCCCGCGCCGCCCAAACGCCGCGTTTCCACCCGCGTCACCGCCGTGATAGTAGCGGTGATAGTCGTTTGTCTTGTCATAGGGGCTCTGTTGTTGGGGATAAACATAGGCAGCAGCGGTTCGCTGGAAGAGAAAGCGCCTTTCGCGCAGACGGTGCTCGACCTCATCGACAGATACTATTACGAAGATATAGACTGGGAGACGTTTCAGTATTCCCTCGCCGAAGCGATCGCTTCGGGCGTCGATCCCTATACCGGGCTTATAGAACTTTCTCCCGTGAACGCTTCGAGCGCGCAGTTCGGAGTCACGATATCTTCCAACGCTTACAACGAACATTTCATCGACCGCGTACAGCAGGGCTCGCCCGCCGCGACAGCCGTGCCCGACAGAGTCTGGGACGTTCGGACCAACGTGACAT
Source organism: Candidatus Ornithoclostridium excrementipullorum (assembly GCA_018716085.1). Lineage (GTDB taxonomy): Bacteria > Bacillota > Clostridia > Christensenellales > UBA3700 > Ornithoclostridium > Ornithoclostridium excrementipullorum. Next base: position 9,804 of record DVKK01000061.1, read on the forward strand.
ACCCTCCTTCCAGCGCCGAGGAGATACTCGGAGGGGTGGGACTGCGCCGCGGAGATATGATCTACGGCGTCAAGACGGAGGGACAGGACGGCTACGTCCGCGTTCAGAACGCTTCCGCTTCGGTACTGTCGTCGTACGTTTCGGCGGGGGACACCGCAGGGCTCAGGGTGTACAGATACGGCTACGAGAGCGGAGAGAGGACGCTCGAATACGTGATAGAGTTTACCCTGACCAAGGAGCTGCTCCACACCGACACCGCTTTCTACGTCGACGGCGACGATATCGGTCTCGGAGCGGATCACGGATATATCTATCTCGCCGAGTTCGGCGACACTTCGGTAGACGATTTTGCAGCCGCGGCACAGGCGTTCATAGACGATCCGTCCGCCCCGACCAAACTCATACTCGATCTGCGCAGCAACGGCGGAGGCGGCAGCGATATCCTCGGCTTCATCGCCTCGTATTTCGTGAAAGGTGCCGACGGCGGTTCGGACAGAGTGCCGCTCGCAAGATACGTCTACAATACGGGAGCGGGCGACGGCGAAGCCTGGTTCTATTCTCAGACGAGCATAGAGAGCGCGAAGGATCCGGCCTCGATACTGCGTTCGTTTAATTTTTACGACGAAAGGGAAGGCTTCGAATGCGTGGTGTTGACGGACGGAGGCACGGCTTCGAGCGCGGAACTTCTGACGTGGGCTCTGGATTTTTACAGCGAAAACGGCGTCCCGACGGTAGGAGGAACGACTTACGGCAAAGGCGTAGCCCAGACGGTGTTCACGCTCGAAAACGGAAAGTACGAGCTCCTCATCACCAACGGGAGGTACTATCTTCCCGTACGGAACGGTTCGGAGGTGACGTGGACCACGTCTATACACAACGTTGGTATTTCTCCCGCCGACGACAATGCGATACGCGCGACCGAGGTCAGGGATTACGGCTTTGACGAGTGTATCCTCCGCGCGGCGGAGCTTATGGCGGACTGATCCGCGGCAATGCCGTTCCGGGCGTTGACAAAACGCTCGGCGGCGTATATAATATCCGGTGCAAGCGGAGGGATTCATTCCTCCGACTGCTCGAAAACGCTATCCCCTATCGATGAATGTCGGAGAGACGGGCAGACTGAACGACGGTTTTACTTTCGCTCCGCTTTGCGCGGAGCTTTTTTATCGGTATCGGGACAATGGAGGCATTATGGCAAAGACGGGAGTGGTCGGCATAGTGGTAAGACCCGGCGGAGAGAACGTGCGCAGGATAAACGCTCTGCTTTCCGAATTCGCCGACATCATCGTGGGAAGAATGGGCGTGCCCGACAGAGAGAGCGGCGTCAATACGATCGCGCTGATCGTGCGCGGCGAGAACGAGAGCATATCCGCTCTGTGCGGAAAACTGGGCAAGATAGACAGCGTGCGCGTCAAATCCGCGGTGGTCGCGGTGGACGCCGAAAGACGGACCGACGCGCAAGGCACGGACAACGGCAGACAGTCTACGGAGGTATAATATATGAAAAGAAAAATATTCGCGCTGGCAGTCGCGGCGGCGGTATTGTTCACGCTCGCGTTTGCGGCGGGCTGCGACACGGATACGGACGGATACACTTTCGTCGTACCCGACGGGGCTCCCGCGCTGGGAGTAGTCAACATTTTGGACGGAACGGCGATAGACGGGGTAGAGAAGCCCGAGATAGTGCCGTCGAATACCATATCCACCCGCGCGGTGCAGGCGGATATCGCGGTCGTGCCCGCAAATCTCGCGGCAAATCTGTACAATCAGGGACAGGACGTGAAGCTGGTCGGAACGCTTACGCACGGCAACCTGTACGTGCTCGGCGCGAATGCCGACGACGTCGCGCAGCTGTCCGATCTGGAAGGAAAACTCGTCTGTTCGATAGGTCAGAACAGCGTGCCCGACTTTGTTTTCCGCAAACTGCTTGCGGACGCAGGTCTGGAATACGCGACGGGCGACGCCGCGCAGGCGGGAAAGGTCACCGTAAGATATTTCGCCAACGGCTCCGAAGTCGTGCAACAACTCATACAGGCGAAGAATTCCGGTTCCGCTCTTATAGGCGTTCTCGCCGAGCCTGCGGTGACCAACGCGAAAGACAAGGGACTCAGCGAGCTGTTCGATCTTCAAGCCCTGTGGCAGAAAGCGTCGGGAGGCGAGGTCAAAGGATACTCGCAGGCGGTACTGATCGTCAAGAGCAAAGTAGCCGAGGACGAGGCTGTGATGAGCGCCCTGATATCGGCGCTCGAAGCCAACGGCGATTTCGTCATCGAAAACAGCGAAAGAGTGGCGGAGATCATCGCCGCGGCATATCCGCAGAGTTCGTTCGCGGGACAGACGTTCGGCACAGCCACGTTGGAACGCTGTAACTGCGGCTTCGTATCCGCCGCGGACGGCAGACAGGCGTACGAAACGATGCTGAACGCGATAATGGATATCAATCCTCAGGCGATAGGCGGCAAGCTGCCCGACGTCGATTTCTATTACGGGGGCTGATGAGCGGCGCGGACGCGAAAAAAAAGCTCGCGGCGGCGAGCTCGGTATTGTATCCGATAGGCGCGGCGGCGTTTATCGTCGCGCTGTGGGCTGTCACAGCCGCCGCCGCAGGAAACGAACTACTCGTCCCGTCCGTGGGGGAGACGTTTGCGGGGCTGTGGGAGATGCTCGGGGAGAGCGCTACATACGCCGCGATAGGCGGGACGGTGCTGCGCTCTCTGGAAGGTTTCGCGCTCGCTTTTGCGGCGGCGCTTTTGTTCGCCGCGCCGGCGGTCGTCTGGGCGCCGTGCAGGAAGCTGTTCGCGCCGTTCATGGCGATCATGCGTTCCGTGCCGACCATGTCGGTGATAATGCTCTCTTTGCTCTGGGCGACGGGCGCGGTCACTCCGCTCATCGTCGTGTTCATGACCGTCTTCCCCGTGATATATTCGTCGTTCATCGCGGCGGCGGACGGCGTGGATCGCAAAGCCGTGCAGATGGCGGCGATATATCGTGTCCCGCTCGGGACGCGGGTCATCAGACTGTATCTGCCTAGCGTGCTGCCTCAGATATTCGAGAGCGCCCGTTCCACGCTGTCGCTGACTTTGAAGATCACGATCGCGGCGGAAGTGCTCGCGCAGACGCGCGACAGTATAGGCGTGGGTATGCAGCAGGCTCAGAGTATGTTGCAGACGGACAGGCTCCTTGCCTGGACGTTGATAGCGGTAGTGCTCGGCGCGATAGCGGAACTTGCGGTGACTGCCGTCGCCGCGGCGGTAAGGAGGCTGAGATATGCTCGTCGTAAAAGGGCTTGAACTCGCTTACGGGGACAAAAAGATATTCGACGGTTTCGATCTTTCGGTTTCGGACGGCGAGATAGTGTGCGTTCTGGGCAGGTCGGGTTGCGGGAAGACCAGTCTGCTCAACTGTATCGCGGGCGCTCTGCCGTACGGCGGCAGCATAACGGGCGCGGAAGACGGCGTCGCGTATATATTTCAGGAGCCCAGACTGATATCGGGGCTGACCGCGGCGCAAAACGTGAAATTCGCCGTATCTCACGCATTGAAAGACAGAGAGAGGGAGAACCGACTCATAGACTCGGCGTTCGAGAAGCTCGGGCTGTCGGGATTGCAGAACGCTTTTCCCGAAGAACTCAGCGGCGGACAGGCTGCGAGGGTATCGCTTGCGCGGGCGTTCTGTCATCCGTCCGACGTGCTTTTGATGGACGAGCCTTTCGGCTCGCTGGATATAGCGGTCAGACTTTCTCTTACCGAATACATTTCCGCGCTTGCTCTGCAACGGCCGCGCACGACGCTTATGGTTTCGCACGGGATAGAGGAGTGCCTCGATCTTGCGGACCGCGTGATCGTGCTCGGCGGCAGCCCCTGCCGCATATTGCGCGAGATAAAGATCGGCGAAAGACGGGGGGAGAGAAGCGCGATGCCCGAAAGGGCGCGGATAACGGACGAGATCAGGGCCGCTCTGTTATCGGAATGACGCGGCATGAACGAATGCGGAGCCGAGGGGCTCCGTATTTTTATGCCTGCGTGTGACAGGAAACGAACAGGGAATGAAAGTCCGCTAGTTCAGCCTTTTCAGCGACATGTTTATCTCTTCGTCGTCGGGGAAGGGTTTCGCTTCGGCACGGTCCGGACGCGGAGCCGCGCCGTTGTTCTGCTGAGGCTGCGAGCCGCCGTTGTTTTGCATCGCCATCAGCATGGGCAGCATCGCGCTCATGTCGGAGCCGCCGCCGTTCATTGCGGCGAGCAGAGGTTTGAGTTGAGGGTTTCCGGCGGCAAGCGCCGCGAGCAGTTTTTCGTCCATACAGATAATTATGCCTGAAAAGCGCGGTATATGTCTGCCTCTGTGCGCCTTGCGGAAAACGACGGCGCGCCGCGCACGTTTTCGGATCTTTGCGAATATGCTGTCACGGAAGAGGAGGACGGCATGAAGAAATATTACGACGACGGCGCTTCGTACGACGATCTGCGCGCAGCCGCCGACGCGGCGAGAGCGAAGGGCACTCTCGACGACGCGTCGCTTGAAGCGTTCTACCGTAAGGTATCTCCGTATCTCACGGCGGAACAGGCGGCAAGACTGCGTGCCATGGTAGATAGTCTTAAAACCGGCGAATAGCGATCATCCGCGGGCGCAGAACAGTCGCATAAGCCTTATCGCTCTTTCGACGTGATAGGGCGTGTTGTCGTATCCGAGGCTCATTCTGACCGTGCCCGTATCGAGCGTTCCCATGAAACTGTGCATCAGCGGCGCGCAGTGCAGTCCGCTGCGGACGGCGACGCCGTTGTCGTCCAGATAGTCGGCTATCTCGGTCGAATCGTATCCGCTCACGTTGAACGACAGCACTCCGAGAGGAGAAGAGGAGTAGACTTTGGCGCCGTTGAGAGAGCGCAGACCGCGTTCCAGACTTTCGGACAGCGCGGCGACGCGCGCGTTTATCTTTTCGAAGTTGTCGTAAGTCCACTTTGCCGACGCCGCCAGACCCGCTATCGCGGCGGCGTTCAGCGTTCCGCTTTCGAACCCCTCGGGGATACCTTTGGGTTGGACCGGACTTTCGCTTTCCGTGCCCGTACCGCCGAAACGTATCGGAGAGAGCGGAACGTCTTTGTCGAAGATCAGAAAGCCCGACCCCTGCGGTCCGTGCAGACCTTTATGACCCGCGGCGGCGAGCATTACGCCCTTCCTGCGCGACAGGTCGATCCGTATATGTCCCAAAGCCTGAGCCCCGTCAAGAAGCAGATACAGACCTTTCTTTTCGCACAGATCGGCGATCTCGTCGATGCGGTTCAGGGCGCCGGTAACGTTGGACGCACAGTTTACGGCGACGAGCGCGGTGTCTTTTTCAAGGACTTTTTCCACGTCGGCGGCGCTGACGGAAACGCCGTCCGAAGGTTTTGCGTACGATATGCGTACTCCCGCGTCTTCGCGAAGTTTTTCGAGCGGTCTCAGCACGGAATTGTGCTCGGTCACGGTGGCGGCGACGTGAGCGCCCGCGAGCAGGTCTTTCAGTCCCAGTATCGCCAGATTGAGAGCTTCGGTACAGCCCGAAGTGAATACGAGAGCTTTATCGCCGGCTCCGAACAGAGCGGCGAGTTCTCTTCTCGCCGAGTTCACGCGCGAAGCGCAGGCTATCGCGTCTTTGTGGCTGGCGCGCCCGGGATTTGAGCTTTCCGTAAGTTCGCGGAACATCGCGTCGTACATGCACTGCGGCTTGAAGCGGGCGGTTGCGGCGTTGTCGAAATAGATCATAGTCACCTCACGATTTTAGGACGGGAATAGTATATTGTATTGAACGGGTTCGCCGAAAATGCCGCGCACAGGCAACAATCGGGATAGAACGGGACGGGCACGAAAACCGCGCCGTATCCGAATGTTCGTCCGACAGCGCGGCCAAATGCCGCGCACGGGCAACAATCGGGATAGAGCAGGACGGGCACGAAAACCGTGCCGTATCCGGATGTTCGTCCGACAGCGCGGCCAAATGCCGCGCACGGGCTACATATCAGGACTGAAGAGGACGGACATGAAAACTATGTTGCTCGTGTATTCGTCCCGCAGCGCGGCGCTCGACGCAAAGGCGAACCTGGAAAGAGCGGGTATCTATTCCCGCGCGGTGTCCACGCCCAGATCGCTCAGCCGCAGCTGCGGGATATCGCTGCAAGTCAACGGCGTGCCGTACGGTACGCTGCGCGGACTTGCCGGAGGAGCCGCGGTATATTACGGCTCGGACGGCGGTTGGACAAGATACTACGTTTGAAAACTCCGCGGCAAACGCCGCCGATAAATACAGATGCGAAACCGCGCCCTCGGGGCGCGGTATTTTGCGAAGATCGGTAAAAGATATGTCGGAGAAGTCTAAGCTTGCAGTCGCTGCGCTTCGCAGGCGGCGGCGTGCGCGGCGTAAACTTTTTCGGCGAGCTGTCTTGGACGGACGATCTCAATGCCGTCGCCGAAGGACACGAGCTTCGCCGCAGTCGCGTCGTTGTCGAAAAGTTCCGCTCTCGCCATATAGTCGCCGCGTTCCGTCGAGGTCACGTTTTCTATCCCGAACCATTCTTCTATATCGTAGCGCGCTTTTTCTTTTACGCGCAGAGTGACCGATATCTTCGACGTTCTCGTGGGATCGGACAGATTCCAATCCCTCTCGAATGCGGCGGGTATGTCGTAGTGCGATTGAGTGGGGAATATGTGCGTGACGCGCGAAATCTTGAAAGTGCGCATACCGTTGTCGCGACGGCACATCGCGTACACGTACCAGTTGCCGTTGTTGTATACGAAGATATACGGTTCTATCACGCGTTCGGACACCTCGCCGCTGCGGTTGTGATATTTGATCTTCACGGCGCGACGCTGTTTTTTTGCCTCGGTCAGCGCGTCGAGTTTGGCTCCGAACGCCCCTTCTGCGGGAGCGTCGGAAAAGTCCACCGCAAAGTCCTCGCTCGCGTAGCCCGCTCTTTCGGCTCGGGGACGGAGCGCTTTGAGTTTTCGCAATACGTCGGCAGAGGTCTGCGTTTGGGCAAAAGCCTCCACCGCCGCGGTGACGAGCTGCAATTCGTCTTTATCGAAATAGTTGGAAGGCAGGCGGAATTCGCTGCCTATCATTATTCCTCCGCCGCGGCCTTTTTTGCAGTAGACGGGAACGTGAGCCGCGGACAGCACGTCTATATAACGGTAGACCGTGCGCACGGACACTTCCATTTTTTCGGCGAGCTGCGCCGCCGTTGTCTGTTCGCGCGAGAGCAGTTCGAGGAGCATTACGAATACGTCAGATATCATGGCGAATACCTCCTTGGAACAATTCTATCACGCCTTTCGAACGTGTGTCAAACCTAACGTGACAATATATGACAGATAAAGAGGCGGAAGGCGAAAATTAAGTGCCAAAAAACGTAAAATTGGGTAACATCGTGACGAAAAAGCCACGTTTTCGGCAAGATATGATACAAAATTGCGGTAAAATGTCCGATAAGTCAATTTGATGGCGAAAAATTTTTGACATGTAATCGGCAATGCGATAGAATATCGTCATTAAAATAACGAAAGCAAATTTTCAATATAGAGGTGCAGTATGAATGCTTATGTGCAAAGGGTCCTCGACGACCTGATCGAACGCAATCCCAACCAGCCCGAATTCCATCAGGCTGCGACCGAGATCCTCACTTCTCTCTCGCTCGTTTTCGACAAACATCCCGAGTACGAGAAGATGGGGCTTCTGGAAATGCTCGTGGAGCCGGAAAGGGTGATCATGTTCCGCGTTCCCTGGGTGGACGACGAGGGTAAAGTCCGCGTCAACAAGGGTTACAGGGTGCAGTTCAACAGCGCTATCGGTCCTTACAAGGGCGGTCTGAGATTCCATCCTTCCGTCAACCTTTCGATCATCAAGTTCCTCGGTTTCGAGCAGATATTCAAGAACTCGCTTACCGGACTTCCGATCGGCGGCGGTAAGGGCGGTTCCGACTTCGATCCCAAGGGCAAGAGCGACGGCGAAGTCATGCGTTTCTGCCAGTCGTTCATGAGCGAGCTTTACCGTCATATCGGCGCGGATACCGACGTCCCCGCGGGTGACATCGGCGTCGGCGGCAGAGAGATCGGCTATATGTTCGGTTACTACAAGAAGCTCGTCAACGAACACGTCGGCGTGCTGACGGGCAGAGGTCTGACTTACGGCGGTTCGCTGGTCAGGACCGAGGCTACCGGTTACGGTCTGATCTATCTCATGGAAGAGATGCTCAAAGAGAGAAATCTCGACTTTGACGGAAAGAGAGCAGTCATCAGCGGCAGCGGCAACGTCGCCATCTACGCTCACGAGAAAGCCAACAAGCTGGGCGCGAAGGTGCTTGCGATGAGCGATTCCTCCGGTTACATATACGACGAGAACGGTATCGTCCTCGACACGATCAAACTGATCAAGGAGCGCAACAGAGGCAGGATAAGCGAATACGTCAAGTATCATCCGACCGCCAAGTTCGTCGAGGGATGCAAAGGCATATGGAGCATTCCCTGCGATATCGCGCTTCCGTGCGCAACGCAGAACGAGCTCGATCTCGAGGCCGCAAAGACTTTGGTCAAAAACGGCGTGAAAGCCGTGGGAGAGGGCGCGAATATGCCCTGCACGATCGAAGCGGCGGAATACTTCCAGACCAACGGAGTGCTGTTCGCTCCCGCAAAGGCCGCGAACGCGGGCGGCGTCGCTTGCTCCGCGCTCGAAATGGCGCAGTCCAGCATGAGAACTTTCTGGTCTTTCGAAGAAGTGGACGAGAAGCTCAAGCACATCATGGTCAACATCTTCCACAACATAAAGGACGCCGCCGCGAGATACGGCATGAGCGGCAACTTTATAGTAGGCGCCAACATCGCCGGATTCGAGAAAGTCGCCGGCGCCATGTCGGTACAGGGAGTGTGCTGACGGCAGCCGTACGGCGATCCGAGGGGCGTTGACGGGAACTCGATATCATTCTGCATCCGGCCGTTATCCCGCAATCCCGCAGCAAAAGACAAACGCAAAAGCCCGAAGAGATCCGGGCTTTTTGCATTTACGTATTGTCGGAGTTATATTTTACGCCGCGGGTTTCTCCGCGGCTTTTCTTTTGCGCCGTTTGAGGTCTACGTCCGCCGACGATATTCGGTTTCCGCGCCGCCCGAGAGAGGTCGGCGCGCGGTTTGATGTTGACTATCGCGTTCGGGGCTGTTATACTTTTAGTATGAGATGCGGGTTCGGAGATATTACCGATAACTGGGAGAGAGAAGACGAAGAACAGATGCGCGAGCGCACCCGATTCATCGCCGCGGTTAGGCGCGAGTTCGCCAATGCTGACGAGCTTATCCGCGCCGCTTCGAAAAACGGCGGCGACCCGAGCGCGTCGGCGATCCCTGACGTTCTGCCCGTGAGAACGGAGAAAGTATTGAGGATGCGCAAGCATACGAGGTCGCAGAAGCCTTATATGCATACGCACGATTTTTACGAGCTTATCTATTGCAGAGCGGGTAAGTGCGGACAGAGCTTTTCCGACGGCGCGCGCATGGAGCTGTCGGCGGGCGAAGCGTGTTTAATACCGCCCGCTCAGGCGCACTCGTTAGACGCGGCGGCAAGGGGGGACGTAGTTTTGAAAGCGCATATCCCCGCAGCGTTGTTCGAGAGGCTGTCGCCGAAACGTCCGTCGCGGGCGACGGCGTATGCGGTGAGCGAAGCGTTCGACCGCGCGTTCGTCCGCCTCGTATCCGAGTGCGAAGCCTCCCGTCCTTATGCGGAATACGCTCGGGAACACCTGCTCGGCTATGCGCTTGCCGAACTGTTCCGAGGTGCGGAAAACGACGGCGGAACCGCCGTGCGGAGGGCTCTCGCCGAATATCTGGCGGAGGGCGGAAACTCAGACCTGAAAGGATTTGCCGAGAGGCTCGGATACAGCGCCGCATATACCGCCAAACTGGTCCGCACAAGCACGGGCTCGAGTTTTTCCGACAATGCGCGCGCCCGCCGTTTCGATCGCGCGGCACGGCTTTTGGAAGAAACGGATATGCCCGTCGAGGCAATAGCCGTCGAATGCGGATATGCGAGCGCCGCTGGATTGTACAAACTTTTCGCGAGAGAAGGAGGCTGTACTCCCGGCGAGTGGAGAGCAAAGGCTCGGAAAGGATAAAAACGCGCTCGCCGCGGATATTGCGCTTCGGGGCGGAAAGGCTTATCATATGCGCGGAGGGAAATATGAAGACAGAAAGAATACAACAGATATCTGTGGACAAAAAGACGGGCGCGGTCTATGCGGCGCGCGCGGCGGAAAGCATGCTCGGCGTAAAGCCCTCGTCGGTCGGATATCTCGGAGGCGGTTCGTTCGGCAGAGCTTTCGGGATAAAATACGCCGGAGGGGAAGCGGTAATAAAGCTGCTCGCCGATCCCGGGATGATGTCCAAGGAAACGTTCGATCTGACGCTTCTCGGCGACGCCTGCCCCGTGCCGATGCCCAAGGTCCTGTTCGCCAGAGAGCCCGACGAGAGCGTCCCCGTCGCGTGTTACGGCATGGAAAAGATAGAAGGCGGCTGCGCGTTGACCTCGCTGCGGCTCTGGCTGTCGTCCAAAAAGAAAAAGGCGGCGTTTGCCGACGCGGTCACCTCGGCGCTGCATACGATACACAGCCGTACGGCAGACAAATTCGGCGACTCGCGGGATCCCGCGTACGATACGTGGCTCGGGTTTTACCGCCCGTTTGCCGAACAGGTGCTGAACGCGGCGAGAAAAGACGAAATATTTTCGGACGGGATAATATCCGTCATGGACGGCGCGATGGAGAAATTCGATACGGTATTCGAAGAGGAAATCGATCGCGCCTGCCTTATCCACGGCGACCTGAACATAGCCAATATAATGGTCAAAGGCAGCCGCCTGACGGGCTTTATAGACCCGCTCAATTCCATGTACGCGGACAGGGAATACGACCTTTTCCAATTCGACAATATAGGCGGCAGGCATTTCGGACTTTCGGCGGCATACAGAGAAAAATACGGGGCGAGCAGACGCTTTGCCGAAAAGCTCGCATTTTACGGATTGTGGAACGAGGTCTGGTGTTCGATCAAGGTCGGGCACGTGATAAATTTCATTATGGATCCCCTCGTAAAGAATATGAGGTCTATCCTTTCGCGGCTGTGAGACCGTCGTTGGCGGCGCGTCTGGTCAAGACCGCTATAAGGCTTTATACGTACCCCCGCAGGAGAAAACAGGCGTCTTTGTCGGAGTCGATATCGCAGACCGTAAAGCCGTACCGCCCGCCCGCGGACTGTTCGTGGGAAAGGATCGATCTCGGAGGCGTTCCCGCGGAGGTGCTCTCGCCGCCCGATCCGATCGGAAAAATACTGCATTTCCACGGCGGAGGGCGGACCTGTCCTTTGAACGGCTTATACCGCAGAACGGCGGAACTGTACGCGAGGCGGCTCTCGCAAACGGTATATTCGATAGATTACCGCACGGGCGCGAACAAGGTGCATCCCGCTTTGCTCGACGACTGTTTTTCGGCGCTCTCCGCGCTTGCGGAAAGAGAAAACCTTTCCGATTTCGCGGCGATAGGCGACAGCATGGGTGCAAATCTAATGCTCGCCGCGTGTATGAAACTGCGGGATACGGGCGCGGAACTGCCGCGCGCGCTCATCGCGGTATCGCCGTTCGCGGATCTGTCGGCAAGCGGACTGTCTTACGTCCGAAACGCCCGCCGCGATCCTTTGTACGCGCTGCCTTGGCACATGAGCGTGAAAAAGCACGGATATAAACTGAGAAGAGTGCCTCCGTATGCGGGGGATACGCCTTTGACCGACCCTTTCCTTTCTCCCGCGTTCGGGGATTACACGTGTTTTCCTCCGATATTGATACAGGTAGGGGAGTGCGAAACTTCCGAAAGCGACGCCGAGGCGGTATTTTACGCCGCGAAGCGGTGCGGCGCGGACGCGGAACTGTCCGTGTACGAGGGAATGTTCCACGACTTTCAGATATTCGCGCCGTTTTTGAGGGAGAGCAAAGAGGCTTTCGCAGAGGCGCGGAGATTTCTTTCCTGACTGTTACTCGAAATTACTTTTACGGTGGAAAACCTACGCGCGTACGGCTTGTCCGAAAAGCCGTGCCTAGTGTCGGAAAAACCGCGTTTTAACTCAAACCGCGCGATCGGTTTCTTTCGGGTACTCGTTACTTTTTTTGTGGATAACGCGGCGAAAATGTGGATAACTCTGTGGATAAACCGCCTCAAAACGCGAATATTCGCGTATGTGAGCGTTTTCGGCGTTCGGGCGGCATGACCTGCGCCGGGGCGGTCATTTTGTTGCAAATGTAGCGTCAAAATTCTTGAAATAACGCGCTTTTTGTGGTAGAATCTACATATCGGCGGACGGCGTGGGAGAAGCGCCGCCGCAGTCGAAAAGGTTTCAAGGAGTTTTTATGGCGAAAGTTGCGGTAATCATGGGCAGCAAAAACGACTTCGACGCCGTCAGACCGGCGGTCGATATATTGAAGTCTTTCGGAGTGGAGACCGAAGTCAGGGTCATTTCCGCGCACCGTACGCCCGATCTTGCGCACGACTTTGCGAAGGGCGCGAAGGAAGCGGGGATCGAGGTCTTTATCTGTGCGGCGGGCAAGGCTGCGCATCTCGGCGGAGTCATTGCGGCTTATACGCCGCTTCCCGTCATCGGACTTCCGATCAAGAGCAGTACCATGGACGGTCTGGACAGCCTGTTGTCGATGGTGCAGATGCCCGCGGGCATACCCGTCGCCTGCGTGGCGATCAACGGCGCGCTCAACGCCGGACTTCTCGCGGTGCAGATACTCGCGGTCAAGTATCCCGAGCTGATGACAAAATTCGAAAAATATAAGGCCGACATGGCGGAAAAGATCCGCCGCGACGACGAACAATTGCAAAAGGAGTTATAATTTTTATGGAAAGAACCACGCAGCTCTACGAAGGCAAGGCAAAGAAGGTCTACCTCACGACCGATCCCGACGTCGTGCTCGTTTCCTACAAGGACGACGCGACCGCGTTCAACGGACTCAAAAAGGGTACCATCAAGGGCAAAGGCGAAGTCAACAACGTATGCAGCAATCATATGTTCAGACTTCTGGAATCCAAGGGGATCAAGACCCATTACGTCGAACAGATCAACGAGCGCGAGACCTATGTCAAGAAAGTGGAGATAGTTCCGCTCGAGGTCATCGTGCGCAACATAGCCGCAGGTTCGATGTCCAAGAGATTCGGAGTGCCCGAAGGCAAGAAGCTCGCGTGCCCCGTGCTCGAATTCAGCTACAAGAACGACGATCTCGGCGATCCCATGATCAACGATTATCAGATATTCGCGCTCGAGCTCGCCACGCCCGAGGAACTCGAAAAGATCAAGACCATGGCTCTCAAAGTCAACGAGATCCTTACCGAGTATTTTAAGGAGATAGGCGTTATCCTCGTCGATTTCAAGCTCGAATTCGGCAGATTCCACGGAGATATCATACTCGCCGACGAGATATCGCCCGACACCTGCCGTTTCTGGGACGCCGCCACCGGCGAGAAACTGGACAAGGACAGGTTCAGAAGAGACCTTGACGACGTGACCAAAGGTTACAGAGAGATCAAGAAGAGAATGGGCCTGGAGTAAGCTCCGTAAGAGGCATAGGAAAAACAGCGGTTCGCACCGACGGGCATAGGAGAGATATGGCTATCGATTACAAAAGCGCAGGAGTTGACGTAGAAGCCGGCTACGAGGCCGTCAGACTGATGAAGCAATACGTCAAGACGACTTACAACGGAAGCGTGCTGGGCGACCTCGGCAGCTTCGGAGGTTTTTACGCTCTCGACGACAAAGAAGACGGGGACTGCCTCGTCGCGGGTACGGACGGAGTGGGGACCAAACTCAAATACGCCTTCGTGCTGGACAAGCACGATACCGTGGGGATCGACGCGGTCGCGATGTGCGTCAACGACATAGTCTGCCAGGGCGCAAGACCTTTGCTGTTCCTGGATTATATCGCTCTGTCGAAGCTCGACCCCGTCAAGGTGTCGCAGATCGTCAAGGGCGTATGCGACGGCTGCCGTCAGGCGGGATGCGCGCTGATCGGCGGAGAGACCGCGGAGATGCCCGGGTTTTACGCCGACGACGAGTACGACATAGCCGGATTTGCGGTCGGTATCGTAAAGCGCAACAAGATCATTAACGGAAAGAGCATAAAGAAAGGCGACGCGCTGATCGGCGTGGCTTCCAGCGGCGTTCACAGCAACGGCTATTCGCTGGTGCGCAAGCTGTTCGGAGAGGACAGGGAGGCGCTCTCGCGTTATAACGAAACTCTCGGCTGCGCGCCCGGCGATATCGTGCTCACTCCGACAAAGATCTACGTGAAGACCGTACTGTCGCTGATCGAGAAATTCGAGATCAAGGGTATCGCTCATATAACGGGCGGCGGCTTTATCGAGAACATACCGCGCATCATACCCGCAGGGCTGGGAATAAAGATCGACCGTGAGTCCTATCCCGTTCCCAAGGTGTTCAAAGCGTTGCAGGAGCTTGCTGGCATCGAGGACAGAAAGATGTACAACACTTTCAACATGGGTATAGGACTGGTGCTTGCAGTCGATCCCGCGATAAAAGACGCCGTAGTCGCAGAATTGAAGGCTCTCGGAGAGACGGCTTACGTCATAGGCGAGGTCACCGATAAAGAGGGCGTAGAGCTATGAAGCGTATCGCCGTATTCGTTTCGGGCGGCGGCACCGATATGCAGAGCGTGATAGACGCGACCGAAAGCGGTTATATCGACGCCCGCGTCGCGTGCGTCGTGTCGAGCAAACCGGGCGTATACGCGTTGGAGAGAGCGGCGAAACACGGCATACCTTCGGCGGTGTTTTCGCTTGCCGATCACGGCAGAGATCCCGAAGCGCGCGACGCGGCGATATCCGCATGGCTCGACGGATTCGATATAGACCTCGTCGTACTTGCGGGCTATCTCGGGATAGTCACGCCCGCACTCGTGAAAAAGTTCGCTGGAAGGATGATCAACATACATCCTTCGTTGATACCCGCGCATTGCGGCAAGGGTATGTACGGTCTGAAAGTGCACGAGTCGGTGATCGCGTCGGGCGACAAAGTGAGCGGCGCGACCGTTCATTACGTGGACGAGGGCACCGATACGGGAGAGATAATAGTGCAGCACCGCGTCAGAGTCGAGCGGGACGATACGCCTCAGACGTTGCAGGCACGCGTGCTCGAAGTTGAGCACAGGCTGCTGCCATATGCGGTAAAATACATCTGCGAGCAAGGCGCGTAAGCGGCTTGCCCGTTGCATTTAACGGGGATACGCGCGCCGAGGCTTTGGCGCGGGAGTGTCGCAGGCGGAGGCTTTACGCGTATACGCGTGCGCGCCGCACGAGATACATAATACGGATACAATATTATTATTCGCGAAAGCGATTTTTGGGAGACGGACTATGAAAAAAAGAGCATTGATCAGCGTATCTGACAAGACGGGCGTCGTAGATTTCGCCAAGGGACTGGAAGAGAACGGTTTCGAGATCGTATCTACGGGCGGCACGCTCAAAGCGCTCAAAGAAGCGGGCGTAGCGGCTGTGGACATTTCTTCGGTCACGGGATTTCCGGAGTGCCTCGACGGCAGAGTAAAGACGTTGCACCCCAACGTCCATGCGGGACTTCTCGCGATGAGGAGCAATCCCGAACACATGGCGTTCCTCGAAAAGATGAACATCGTGCCTATCGACGTCGTAGCGGTCAACCTCTATCCGTTCAAAGCCACGATCTCCAAACCGGGCGTCGAGTTGCAGGAGGCGATCGAGAACATCGATATCGGCGGACCGACCATGATAAGGAGCGCGGCGAAAAACTATCAGGACGTCGCGGTCGTCGTCGATCCCGCGGATTACTCCGTGGTGCTGGACGAGCTCGGAAAGGGCGGCGTGACCAAGGAAACCAAATTCCGCCTCATGTACAAGGTCTATCAGCACACTTCCTATTACGACACTCTGATAGCGAATTATCTGCGTTCCAAACTCGGCATAGAGTTCCCCGAACAGCTCACGCTTGCGTTCGACAAGGCTCAGGATATGCGTTACGGCGAAAATCCGCGTCAGAATGCGGTGTTCTACAAAGAACCTTTCACCGTTGCGGGATCGCTCGCCGCGGCAAAACAGCTCCACGGTAAAGAGCTGTCCTACAATAACATCAACGACACGAACGGCGCGCTCGATCTGCTCAGGGAATTCGACGAGCCGACCGTAGTCGCGGTCAAACACTCCAATCCTTGCGGAGTGGCGTCCGCGTCGACGATATCCGAGGCTTACAGGAAGGCGTACGCTTCCGATCCCACGTCCATTTTCGGCGGGATAATCGCCGCCAACAGAGAGATAGACAAGGAAACGGCGGAAGAGATACACAAGATATTCATCGAGATAGTCGTCGCTCCGTCTTTCAGCGAAGAGGCTTTGGAGATATTGCAGCAAAAGAAGAACATAAGACTGCTCGAACTGAAAACGATCGGTTCGCCCATCCCCGACGGCTGTTACGACATGAAGAAAGTTTTGGGCGGACTGCTTGTGCAGGAATACGACAGGATAGTGGTCGATCCCGCCAAGTGCGTGACCGTGACCGACGCCGCTCCGACCGAAAAACAGACGGAAGATATGATCTTCGCCATGAAAGTCGTCAAGCACACCAAATCCAACGCGATCGTGATCGCCAGGGACAAAGCGATCCTCGGCATCGGCTGCGGACAGGTCAACCGTATCTGGGCGACCGGGCAGGCGATAGAGCATTCTCTCACGCCGACGGAAGGCGCAGTGCTCGCGTCCGACGCGTTTTTCCCGTTCGACGACTGCGTCGAAGCGGCGGCAGCGGCGGGCATCAAAGCGATCATGCAGCCGGGCGGAAGCATCAAGGATCAGCTGAGCATCGACGCCTGCAACAGACACGGCATAGCGATGGTGTTCAACGGCGACAGACACTTCAAGCACTGATCGGAGGAGATATGAACAGCGTATTGGTAGTAGGCGGCGGCGGCAGGGAACACGCGATCTGCGTCGCTTTGGCAAAAAGCCCGAAGGTGGACAAGCTGTATTGTCTGCCCGGCAACGCGGGTATTGCGGAGATAGCCGAGTGCGCTCCGGTGTCCGCGACCGATCTCGAAGGAGTGCTCGCTTTCGTCAAGTCGCATCCCGATATCGGAATGACGGTCGTCGCGCCCGACGATCCGCTCGCCATGGGCATGGTCGATATGCTCGAAGAGAACGGATTCCGCGCCTTCGGTCCGCGCAAAAACGCGGCGATAATAGAGGCGTCGAAGGCGTTTTCCAAGAAGTTGATGAAAAAGTACGGCATACCGACTGCCGACTACCGCGAGTTCGACGATCACGCCGAAGCATGCGAATACGTAAAGAGCGCGAAATATCCGCTGGTCGTCAAGGCGGACGGACTTGCGCTCGGTAAGGGCGTCGTCATATGCAACACGGTGGAAGAGGCTCTCGCCGCTCTCGAAGAGATGATGGTGGACAAGAAGTTCAAATCGGCGGGCAACGTAGTCGTCATCGAAGAGTTCCTGACGGGCAAGGAAGTGTCCGTGCTCGCGTTCACCGACGGCAAGACGATCGTTCCTATGGTATCGTCGCAGGATCACAAACGCGCTCACGACAACGACGAGGGCGCCAATACCGGCGGAATGGGTACTTTCTCCCCGTCCAAGGCTTACACTCCCGATATCGCGAAAGAAACGGAAGAGAAGATAATACTGCCCACGATGCGCGCTATGAACGCGGAGGGGCGTACTTTCAAGGGAGTGCTTTACTTCGGACTGATGCTGACCGCCGAGGGAGTAAAGGTTCTCGAATACAACGCCCGTTTCGGCGATCCCGAAACGCAGGTGGTGCTGCCCAGGCTCAAAAGCGATCTGTACGAGATATTCGACGCGGTGATCGACGAAAGGCTCGAAGATATCCGCATCGAGTGGGACGACGAGGCGGCGGTGTGCGTGATAATGGCGTCGGGAGGTTACCCCGGCAGTTACAGGAAGGGCGTTCCGATAGAGATAGGCGCGCTCGATCCCGATATCACCATATACCATGCGGGCACCGCGCGCGACGCCGAAGGCAGACTCGTCACGTCGGGCGGCAGAGTCCTCGGCGTGACCGCAAAGGGCAAGGATATCGACGAGGCGAGGGCTAAGGCGTACGCCAACGTCGGCAGGATAAAATTCGACGGCGCGTTCTGGCGCACCGATATAGGTATCAAAAAATAAGGAGAGATCATGGTCAAGAGAATTTTCGTGGAGAAAAAGCGCGGCATGGACGTAGGCGCGCAGAAGACGAAAGCCGACCTTGCGGGCGTACTGGGACTGGACTGCGAGGACGTAAGACAGTTCATCAGATACGACATCGAGGGGCTTGACGGCAAGGTCTACGAGGAAGCCAAGACCACCATTTTCAGCGAGCCGCCGGTCGACGTCGTCTATGAGGACGAACTGCCCCCGTTGGACGGATATTCGGTATTTGCGGCGGAATATCTGCCGGGACAGTACGACCAGCGTGCGGACAGCGCGATGCAGTGCGTGCAGCTGCTCTCCGCCGAGGACAGACCTCTGATCAAATGCGCCACCGTCTATGCAGTCAAGGGCTGCGACGGGAGCATGGATAAGATAAAGAAATACATCATCAACCCCGTCGAGAGCAGAGAAGGCTCGTTCGAACTGCCCGAAACGCTCGTGCAAAAGACGGAAGCGCAGACGTCGGTCCCGATCATAGACGGGTTCACCGCGATGTCGGACGGCGAGATCGCCGCCTATCACGCGAAGATAGGATTTGCTATGAGCGTGGAGGATCTCGTCTTCGTACGCGACTATTTCGCGTCCGAAAAGCGCGATCCGACGGAAACGGAACTCAAAGTCATAGACACCTACTGGTCCGATCACTGCCGTCACACCACGTTCGCGACGGAGATCACCGATATAAAGACGGACTGCGAAAATCCGCACATCGCCAAGGCATTGGAGCTGTACGCTTCGTTGTTTGAAAAGTTCAACTCCAAGCGTAAGGACAAATACCGCTGTCTGATGGATATAGCCACGATAGCGGTCAAGGAATTGGTCTCTCAGGGCAAGCTCGGCAATCTCGACGTCAGCGAAGAGATCAACGCGTGTTCGGTAAACGTGACCGTGGACGTCGACGGCAAGCCGGAAGAGTGGCTGATAATGTTCAAGAACGAAACTCACAACCACCCGACCGAGATCGAACCTTTCGGCGGCGCGGCGACGTGCCTCGGCGGCGCGATCCGCGATCCGCTTTCGGGCAGGGCGTACGTCTACCAGGCGATGCGTGTGACGGGCTGCGCCGACCCCAACGAAAGGATAGAGGATACGCTCAAAGGCAAGCTGCCTCAGCGCGTGATATCCAAGACCGCCGCCGCGGGCTATTCCAGCTACGGCAACCAGATCGGGCTTGCGACGGGACTTGTCCACGAAATGTACGACGAGGGGTACAAAGCCAAGAGGCTGGAAACCGGATACGTCATCGGCGGAGTCAAGAAGTCCAACGTGGTCAGACAGCGCCCGCGCAAGGGCGACGTCGTGATACTGCTCGGCGGCGATACGGGAAGAGACGGATGCGGAGGCGCGACGGGATCGTCCAAAGCGCATACCGAAAAGTCAGTCGAAGTGTGCGGCGCCGAAGTCCAGAAGGGCAATCCTCCGACGGAGCGTAAACTGCAAAGACTGTTCCGCAATCCCGAAGCGAGCAGACTGATACTCAAATGCAACGACTTCGGAGCGGGCGGCGTGTCCGTCGCGATAGGCGAACTCGCCGACAGTCTGGACATATATCTCGACAGAGTACCGAAAAAGTACGAAGGGCTCAGCGGCACCGAACTTGCGATATCCGAATCTCAGGAGCGCATGGCGGTCGTGGTAGCGGCAAAGGACGCGAAGAAGTTCGCCGAACTTGCCGCCGAGGAAAACCTCAACGCGACCGTGGTAGCGGAGGTGACCGACACCGGCTGTATGCGTATGTATTTCGCCGGCAGCAGGATAGTGGAATTGAAGAGGGCGTTCCTCGATACCAACGGCGTGAAGCAGAAGCAGACCGCGGAGATAGTAGACCGCCCGTGCGGATATATGGACGCGCCCTGCGCCGCGACCGCCGAAAGGATCGCGAAAGGCGATCATAAGGGCGCTTTGACGGGAGAACTTTCAAGGCTCAACGTCTGTTCTCAAAAGGGCATGGGCGAGATGTTCGACTCTACGATAGGCGCGCGCAGCGTGCTTATGCCGTTCGGAGGAAAGTACCAGCTCACCCCCGCGAGCGTTATGGCCGCAAAGCCGCCCGTAAGCGGCGAGACCGACACCGTGACGGTGTCCGCGTTCGGCTGTTCTCCGCAGCTGTTGGAAGATTCGCCGTTCGTAGGCGCGATACATTCGATACTTACCGCTGCGTCCAAACTCGCAGCGAGCGGCGTTCCGATCGATACGGTGAGGCTGTCGCTGCAAGAGTTCTTCATGCGCCTCAACAAAGACCCCAAGCGTTGGGGGCAGCCGCTGTCGGCTTTGCTGGGCGCGTTGTACGCACAGATAGGACTGGGACTGGGCGCGATAGGCGGTAAGGACAGTATGAGCGGCACGTTCGAGCATATAGACGTCCCTCCGACTCTCATATGCTTCGGAATGGGCGTTTACAAGGCGAGCAAGCTGATATCCAACACCTTCGACGCGGACGGCGGCTCCGAAGTGTATTTGCTTCCGATGCCGCGCGACGGATACGGAGTCCCCGATTTCGAAAAGGTACTCGGGATATATTCCGCTCTGCACGAAGCGATAGACAGAGGAGAAGTGTCTGCGGCGGGCGTCGTCGAAGAGGGCGGAGCCGTATGCGGCATAGTCAAGAGCTGCCTCGGCAACGGGCTGGGATGCTCGTTCGTCGAGTACGGCGCCGATATGTTCGCGCCGCGTTTCGGCGATATATATTTCCAGGCGAAAGGGAACGACGTTCTCAAAGAGGTCGGAGCGCGTATCGTAGCGCGTATCGGCGGCGAAGATTTCGTGCTGGGCGGCTGTACGGTGAGCGGCAAAGACGCCCGCGACGCGTTCTGCGGCACGTTGGAAAAGGTATATCCGACGACCGCTCCCGCAGACGGAGAGGTGAAAACGCTGTCCGCAGGCGGCGGATTCGCCGTGCGCAAAGGCTCTGCGATAGCAAGACCGAGGGTGCTTATCCCCGCTTTCCCCGGTACGAACTGCGAAGACGACACCGCTCGCGCGTTTGAAAGAGCGGGCGCGCAGGCGAAGGTTTTCGTCGTGAAGAACCGCAGCGCGGCGGATATAGAAGAGAGCGTCAAGGCTTTGGTCAAAGAACTTTCCGAAGCGCAGATACTCGCGTTCCCCGGAGGATTCTCCGGCGGCGACGAACCCGACGGAAGCGGCAAATTCATCGCCACTACTTTCCGCAATCCCGCGATCGCGGAAGCGGTGATGGAACTGCTTTACGGCAGGGACGGTCTCGCGCTGGGAATATGCAACGGCTTCCAGGCGTTGATAAAGCTGGGGCTCGTGCCTTACGGCGACGTCAGAGAGCAGCTTGCGGACGCGCCCACGCTGACGTTCAACAACATTTCCCGTCACGTGTCCACTATGGTGCGCGTAAGGGTAGCGACGGACAGGTCGCCGTGGCTGTCCTCGGTCAAGGTCGGAGACGTATTCAGCGTACCCGTGAGCCACGGAGAGGGCAGATTCGTTTCGGGCGGCGCCGAGCTGGACAAACTCATTGCCGCGGGACAGGTCGCCACGCAGTACGTGGACTTCGACGGCAATGCGACCATGGAGTCGCCGTTCAACCCCAACGGAAGTATGTACGGTATCGAGGGCATCATCTCGCCCGACGGCAGGGTGCTTGGCAAGATGGGGCACGCGGAGAGGCTCGACTCCGATCTGTACCGCAACGTAGAGGGCAACTACGACATGAAGCTGTTCGAGAGCGGAGTAAAATATTTCGGCTGACGGCACAACGAGGCTCATACGCCCTTTCCGTGTTTGCGGAGAGGGCGTTTTGTTTTTCTGTCGGCGGCGGAACTTGTCCGCGCGCACGGACATCGACGTAAAAAGGGTGCGGAGATCGGTATCGGCGGCGGGACAAAAGCGCGGAAGGCATGACTTGCCAAGCGCGCTTCCGCCGTGTTATAATGACGGCGGGAAATGATATGTTTTTACCGATAAGCAGAGAAGAATTCGACGGACAGCCCGACATCGTCTACGTGATAGGCGAGGCGTACTGCGATCATCCGTCTTTCGGGCACGCGATAGTGTCCAGACTGATAGAGTCGCTCGGTTTTTCCGTCGCCATAGTGCCTCAGCCGCAGTCCGACGCGGATTACACGCGCTTCGGCATGCCGAGATTGGGCTTTTTCGTGTCGGGCGGCGTTGTGGACAGTATGGTCAACAACTACACCGTCGCAAAGATCAGGCGCACGCGCGACGTGTATTCCGAGGGCGGCGATCCCGGCAAAAGACCGGACAGATGCGTGGACGTCTATTGCCGCGCGCTCAAAAGGCTTTATCCCGACTGCGCCGTCGTGATAGGCGGGATAGAGGCGTCGCTGCGCCGTTTCGCGCATTACGATTATTGGAGCGACAAGGTCCTGCCGTCGATACTTTCCTCGTCGGGAGCGGATCTTCTTATATACGGCATGGGAGAAAAGCCGATCGCCGAGATATGCGCGCTTTTGTCGCGCGGGGTGCCGCTGGCTCGCATAAAGGACGTGCGCGGCACGTGTTATCTTGCCGAAGACGGGGCGCTCAGCGCGGCTCTCAGGCGAGATATAGAGAGCGGCGAGGCGCTTATCTGCCCGTCGTACGACGAGGTGAGAAGCGACAAGCGCGCTTACGCCGACGCTTTCCGTATGCAATCGGACAATTCGGATTTTTCGGGCAAAACGCTGCTTCAAAAACACGGCGGACTGTGGTTGGTGCAGAACCGCCCCCAATTTCCGCTTTCTGCGGCGGAAATGGACGCCGTCTACGCTCTGCCTTACGAGAGAAAGCCTCATCCGTCGTACAGGCGCGGCGTGCCCGCCATGGAGGAGATAGAGTTCTCGATCACGTCGGTAAGAGGCTGTTTCGGTTCGTGCAATTACTGCGCGCTCACGTATCACCAGGGCAGGATAGTGCAAAAGCGCAGCCGCGAAAGCATAATGGCAGAGGCGAAAAAACTCACCGAACAGCCCGGGTTCAAAGGCTATATCCACGACGTGGGAGGCCCTACGGCGAACTTCCGCGATCCCGCGTGCGGCAAACAGCTGAAAAGCGGCGCGTGCAGGGACAGGAAGTGCATAGGCTGGAAAAAGTGCCCCGCGCTCGAAGTTTCACATAAAGAATATCTGTCTTTGCTTCGCGATCTGCGCAGTCTTGAAAAGGTAAAGAAAGTATTTGTCCGCAGCGGGATACGCTTCGATTACGTTATGTACGACAAGAGCGACGAGTTTTTGACCGAACTGATCAAACACCATATCAGCGGTCAGCTCAAAGTCGCGCCCGAACACGTTTCGGACAAAGTGCTCGAAAAGATGAACAAACCGCCGTTTTCGGTCTATCTCGATTTCAAGCGCAAATTCGACGCGATCAACGCGCGGCTCGGCAAGAAACAGTATCTCGTGCCCTATCTGATATCGTCGCATCCGGGCTGTACGTTGGCGGACGCGGTCAGGCTTGCGGAATATCTGAGATCGATAAACTATATGCCGCAGCAGGTACAGGATTTTTATCCCACGCCTTCCACCAAGTCCACCTGTATGTATTATACGGGACTGGATCCCGATACGGGCAAGGAAGTCTACGTGCCGCGCACCCGCCGCGAAAAGGCGATGCAGCGCGCGTTGATGCAGTACGGGCTGAAACGCAATTACGCTACGGTCAAAGAGGCTCTCAGAGAAGCGGGAAGAGAGGATCTTATCGGCTTCGGCAAGAACTGCCTCATCCGTCCCACGAAAGAGGAAGCCATAGCCGCCAAAAGAGAGAGGGAGAAAGCCTCTTCCGACCGCGGACGGAGCGTCGGCAATATCTGCGGAAAGAAAAGGAACGCGCGCGGCGGGAGGCGCAAAAAGTGAGCGAGATCACGAAACTTGAAAAGCAATCCAAAAATCCCGACAGGCTCAATCTGCATCTGGACGGCAAGTTTTACTGTTCCGTGGACGCTTTGGTAGCCGCGAAACACACGCTTTACGAAGGAAAGGAGATCGATCCCGCCGAACTCGACGGTATTGTGCTCGAATCCGACCGACAAAGAGCGTTCGACTATGCGCTCGACTATATATCGCGCTATACCGCTACCGTGAAAAAAGTGCGCGACAAACTTTACGCCAAAGGTTTCGGCAGGGCTGTAGTCGAACTCACTCTCGAAAAGCTGCAGGGTTACGGATATCTGGACGACGCGGAATATGCGCGCCGTTTCGTGGAGATAAATTCAAAGGTAAAGGGCGCGAAACGACTGGCTCTCGATCTCAAAGCCAAAGGCGTGAGCGAAGAGAACATAGCGGCGGCTCTGCGCGGATTCGACGGTTCCGACGCTGCTCTTTCGCTCGCAAGGCGGCACGCGAGGGGAAAAGACCTCGACGACAGGAATTATACCGCAAAGCTCGCGCATTATCTGACTTACAGGGGTTACGGCTGGGACGACGTCGCGCGCTGTATATCCGAACTGAAACGCGAAAGGGAGGAAGAAGATGGCAGGTGAAGCACGCTTTGCCGTGACCAACGCCGTAATGGCGGAAAGCGACAGAAGGTGTATCGAAAGCGGTACTCCGTCGATCGAATTGATGAACAGAGCCGCCGCGGCGATAGCGGAGGCGTGTCCTCGGGGAGGGCGCATATACGTATTCTGCGGAAGCGGCAACAACGGCGGCGACGGCTACGCAGCCGCGCGCATTCTGCTCTCCGAAGGGGAGACCGTAAAGGTCTTTGCCGTCTCCGACAAGGTCTCCGCGGACGCGGGATATTACCGCGATCTGCTCGTGCGCGAGTATCCGCAGGCGCTGTGCGGCATATCCGAGTGCGACTACGAGTTCGACGTCGCGGTGGACTGTCTGTTCGGGACGGGATTTCGGGGCGAGCCGCGCGGGATATACGGCGACGTCATAGACGGGATCAACGCCGCGCGGGGCTTTGTGCTTTCCGCCGATATAGCCAGCGGGCTCGACGGGACGAACGGCATTGCGGTCAAGGCGGTGAAAGCCGATCTTACGGTAGCGATCCAGACTTTCAAGACGGGACATTTTCTCAACGACGGCAAGGACTGCTCGGGCAGGGTGATCGCCGCCGATATAGGGATACCCGTATGCGGTAAGAAGTATCGGATCATCGGCGACAAAGACGTAGCGAAGCTGTTCCCTCCGAGAAAAAACAATTCGAACAAGGGCAGTTACGGCAAATGCGCCGTCGTGGGAGGTTGTTCCCGTTACGTCGGAGCGGTCAAGCTCGCGGACGCAGGAGCGGCGGCTCTGCGAGCGGGAGCGGGGCTTAACGTGCTCTGCGTACCCGACTGCATATCGGGCGCGGTGGGCGCCGCCGTCACGGAGAGCACTCTCGCTCCGCTCGGCAGCAAAGACGGCGCGCTTTTGTTCGACAAATACGCGCTTGACGAAGCCGTAAGAGGATGCCGCGCCGTTGCCGTGGGTATGGGCATGGGGCCGTGCGCCGAGGAAAACCGCAAATTCATCGCCGAATTGTTTTCTCTCGGGATAAAAGTGATCGTGGACGCTGACGGGCTCAACGCGCTTGCCGGTGATACGGCTTTGACGGACAACGCGTCGTCCGACGTCCTGTTGACCCCGCACCCGGGAGAATTCGCGAGATTGACGGGACGCACCGTCAAAGAAGTCTTGGCGGATCCGATCGCGCTTGCGGAAGAGTTCGCTGCGGCGCACCGTTGTACGGTCCTGCTGAAAGGCGCGTCCACTTTCGTAACGGACGGGGAGAGAGGCGCGCTTGTCGTCAACGGTACTCCCGCGCTCGCTAAGGGCGGCAGCGGCGATACGCTTTCGGGGGTGATCACGGGGCTTGCGGCGCAGGGCGCGGAACTTTTCGACGCGGCATGCGCGGGCGCGTATCTGTGTGCGGAGGCGGCGAAACTCGCGGCGGAAAGATTCGGCGAGCAGGGCGTGCTTGCGTCCGACGTAGCGACAGCGGTCAAAACCGTCGTCGAACGTGTGTCGGCGCCGCGGGAGGAGGGATGAAACTCCGCCCCGCAGTCCTCGGAGAGGACGATCTGACAGCGTTCCCCTTTTTGCGCGGCGCGGCGGCGTTCGACAGCAGCTGTTCCGAAAGCGCGCGCGTTTTTTTCATCGATAAGGACGGCGGGTATTTTCTCAAAAAAGCGGAAAAGGGAACATTGGCGAGGGAAGCCGCGATGGACGGATATTTCCGCTCTCTCGGCGCGGGCCCGGAAGTCGTCGCATATGCGTCCGATACGTGCGACAGACTGCTCACGGAAAAAGTGAGAGGCGAAGATTGCCTTGCGGAGCGCTATATGTCCCGACCCGAAAAACTTTGCGATCTGCTCGCCGCGATATTGCGCGATCTTCATTCCGTTCCGACGGACGGCTGTCCCGCGCGGCACAGAACGTCCGAGTGGCTGCAAACGGTCGCGGATGCGGAAGCCGAGCCTCGGTATTTTCGCGAAAACAGAGAGTTCGACGCGGTACTGTTTCCCGGAAGCGGCGGACGCGGGAGCGCGGAAGCGTTGAAAGCGACGGTTTCCGACTGCGCTCCGTATATGAAAGAGGATACGTTGATACACGGCGACTTCTGTCTGCCCAACGTCATACTCGACGGTTGGAAACTTTCGGGATTCGTCGATCTCGGCAGCGGCGGCGCCGCGGACAGGCATATAGATATATATTGGGGAGCGCAGACTCTGTGGCACAATTTCCGCAGAGCGGATCTGTCGCGAAGGTTCCTCGACGCTTACGGAAAAGACGCGATCGTTCCCGAAATACTCAAAGCGGTCTCGGCAGGAGAGGCGTTCGGCTGACGGGGCGGTTAAACTCCTTCGGTTTGGCAACAATTAACGTTGCCGCCCGATACGGCATAGTATGTATCGGACGAATAAACCCGAAGGTACCGCAATGATAAAGAGAGGAGAACTGTACTATGCTGATCTGAGTCCCGTCGTCGGGAGCGAACAGGGCGGCGTGCGCCCCGTACTTATCGTTCAGAACGACGTCGGGAACAAATACAGCCCCACGGTGATAGCCGCGGCGGTGACGAGCCGTCTCGACAAGGCGAAACTGCCTACGCATATAGAATTGAGCGCAAAGGAATACGGACTGGCGAAAGATTCGGTCGTATTGCTCGAACAGATACGCACGCTCGACAAGCGCCGTCTCAAAGAGAGGATAGGGGAGATACCCGTGGACGTGATGACGAGGGTCAACCAGGCGCTGCTGATCAGTCTCGGCGTGTCGTTTTATTCGATGTAGAAGGAGCCGAAAGCGGCGACGGCGGGCAGACGGGATACCGTCTGCTTTTTGTATTTCGTACGGATACGGTCGTCGGAAAAACGGAGAACGGCGCCGAAATGTAAAATCCGTGTAAAATCCGGCGGAGAAATTTAAAGTTTTATTAAAATATTATAAAAAAGTTTTTATACGTAGGTTGCGTTAACGCCGTGCGTATGTTAGAATTAGTATAGCTGTAAAAACGCAATACAAATAAGAGGACGGAAATTATGACATCTTTGAATGAGAACAAGTTCCTTATCAAGATGATGGGCACCGATCCGACCAAGAAGGAGGACATGCAGCCCAAAGAAGTGCTGTCTTACTCCATCGCAGGTCTCGGTCAGAACATCATCTGCCAGCTCGTCACCACGTTCTTCATGCTTTACATGACGGACGTTGCGGGCGTTTCGGCTCTCTGGCTTGCCTGGATGTTCCTGGGCGCGAGACTTTTCGACGCGTTCAACGACCCGATAATGGGTTCGATCGTCGAGATGACGAGGACGAAAGCAGGCAAAATGCGCCCGTATCTGAAATATTCGCCTATCCCGATAGCGATCCTTACGGTGCTTTTGTTCGTTTCGGTCCCCGGGTGGTCGGATACGGGTAAATTCGCATATTCCACGATCATCTATCTGTTGTGGGGTATCGCTTACACTTCGGTCGACGTGCCGTATTGGGGACTTGCCTCTTCGATGACTTCCGACACCGAAAAGAGAAACACTCTTCTCACGATCGCGCGTCTTTTCTGCACGATAGGTTCCGGAGCGGTCTCGGTGTTCATTCCCGTTATCATCGGAAACAACGGTACCGATTATCAGTACGTCGCGTATCCCATCATTGCGGTCGTCAGCATTTTGATCGCCATCCCGACATTCTGGATAGGTTACAAAGGCACAAAAGAGAGATTCTATGACGCCGAGACGGACGGAAAATTCACTCTTATCAAAAACCTCAAACTGCTCGGTAAGAACAAGCCCGCGTTGATAATCATCCTTATCGGCGTGCTCGGTTCTCTGCGTACGATATACATGACCACCGCGGTTTATTATGCAAAATATAATCTCCGCGACTTCAGTCTTGCCGGCGTTATCTTCCTTCTTGTTGTTCCCGGAGGTCTTGCGGCGACGTTGCTCACGCCGGTGCTCTCCAATAAGTTCGGCAAAAAGGCGGTATTCTTCTGGTCGCATATCATAGGCGGCGTATTATTGGTCGCTTTGTATCTGATCGGATTGGATTCCGACGGTAGGAGCGTCGGAGCTCAGGTCGCTTTCTACATAATCATCATTCTGGCAGGCGTTCCTTCCGGATTCAGCAATATAATGACTTATTCCATGATAGCCGACTCTATAGACTATCTGGAAGATAAGACGGGAGAGAGAGCGGAAGCGTTCTGCTTCTCGTTGCAGACGTTCATATCCAAGATAGGTATGGCTATGACCGCGTTCGTTACGCTCGTGGTCCTCGGAGAATACGGCTATGACGCTTCCTATGCACAGGAAGGCGGTATATCCGACGAGGTATGGAATTCTGCCGATTTCCAGCACGTACTCGAAGGCAACTGGATGGCGACCACGCTGTTGTGCGGTCTGTCTATGTTTGCCTGCGCGATACCGTTGCTCTTCTATACGTTCAACGAAAAGAAGCAGAACGAGGCGGTCGCGAGAGTGCTTGCACGTAAGATAGTCAAGGGCGATCCCAATCCGACCGTTCATCACGAATTCGTCAATGCGGTCGCGCTCATCGATCCGGTCAAGCGCGAGAGCGTACTTATTCAGATCGCCGAGATATTCGGGCTGCACACCGTGGACGAGCTGATGCTCGAGGTCGACAGGATCAAGCACGAGGCCGATATCGCAATACAGGCGACCGAAGAGGTGCTTGTCGAAGAGACCGACGACGGAGAGACGGTCGAAGAGGTCGTCGAGACCGTGACCGAAATATCCGCCGACGAACCCGCCGCAGACGGCGAAGAAAAACCCGAAGACAACGGAACTTCGGAAGACTCTCCGGGCGACGATAAATAAAAACCGTTAAACGCAATTATCCGTACGCTCCCCGACGATATCGGGGAGCGTATTCGGGAAATGGAGAAAATGGCATACATTTCGCTGTACCGCAAATACCGTCCCGATTCGTTTTCTTCGATGATAGGACAGGAACACATCATCCGCACCTTGGTGAATCAGATCCGCAAGGGTGCGGTTTCGCATGCCTATCTGTTCACGGGCTCCCGCGGTACGGGCAAGACGACCACCGCAAAGATATTCGCGAGGGCGATCAACTGCGAGCATCCGCTTGCCGACGGATCGCCGTGCGGAAAATGCGCCGCCTGCGTCGCGCTTTCGCAGCCGTCCAACATGGACATCGTAGAGATGGACGCCGCGTCGAACAACGGCGTGGACGAGATCCGTTATCTTCTCGAAAAAGTCAAGTTCGCTCCCGTGGACGGCAAGTACAAGGTCTATATCGTGGACGAAGTCCATATGCTCACGATACAGGCGTTCAACGCGCTTTTGAAGACGCTCGAAGAACCGCCCGAGCATACGGTGTTCATTCTCGCCACGACCGAGGTGCAGAAGGTCCCCGCTACGATCCTGTCGCGCTGTCAGCGTTTCGATTTCCGTCTTGTCCCCGCAGACAAGATAACGGCGCTGCTCGGCGATATTTTCGAGAAAGAGGGCAAGGCTTACCAAAAGGAAGCGCTGGCGCTCATAGCCGAAGCGGGAGGAGGATGCGTCCGCGACAGCCTGTCGCTTGCCGAGATGTGTCTATCTTACAGCGAGGACGAGGTCACGTATACCGACGTACTGGAAGTGCTCGGAGCGTGCTCGCCGTCCGCGGTCGTAGAGCTTGCTTCGGATATCCTCGGCGGCAGAACGGATAGGGCTCTCACGTCGGTAAAGACGTTTGTCCGCGAGGGAAAGAGCGCGGGCGTGCTGTCATCCGACCTGTGTACGGCGTTCTCCAATATGCTGTACTGCAAAAACAGTTCCAAGGCGGGCGCGATGCTGTCGCTGCCCGAAGACGTGCTCAAAGCCACCGCAGAAGTCGCCGCCGCCTACGACAACGTGAAAATATTGCGGTGTCTGGAAATATTCTCGGAAGTGGACGGCAATATGAGATACAGCGCGAATCCGTCGCTCGTACTGGAAACGGCAGTCGCAAAAGCCTGCGACGATTACGCTTCGCTGGACGCTTCGGGGATCTTGCTCAGGCTGAATAGGATCGAAAATCAGCTCAAAGCAGGTACGATAGCGATAGGGGCGCAGACGCCTGCGGCGGCAGTGAGTTTTTCCTCGGGCGAAAATTTGGCGCAGCAGATGCACACGTATTTGGTCAGGACTCTGAATGCGCGGGGCATGATCATGGAATATATGTATATGTCCCGTATCAACGAGAGCCGCTGTTCGTTTGATAAAGGCGTCTGGACCGTCGAGGTCGCAAACAACGCTCAGAAGCTGTCTCTCGAGAAGTACAAGTCGGATTACGAGCGCGTACTGAGGGAGAAGTATCCCGATCTTATCGGAATAAACGTAGTGATGGAAGAAAAGACCGATCCGGTCAAAGAGAAAATAGAGCGCGTCGAAAAGATCTTCGGCGCGGACAAAGTAAACGTAACGCAAGGAGGCAAAGAAAATGGGTAAATTCGGAGGTTTCGGCGGAGGAATGGGCAATATGCAGCAGCTCATGCGCCAGGCTCAGAAGATGCAGCAGGATATGGCGAAAGCCAAAGAGGAGCTCGCTCAGACCGAGGTCACGGCGGTTTCCGGCGGAGGCATGGTCGAAGTCACCATGACTTGCGAAAAGAAGCTGGTATCTATCAAGATAAAGCCGGAAGCGGTCGATCCCGACGACGTGGAGATGCTCGAGGACCTCATTATAGCCGCCGTCAACGAGGCGCAGAAACTCGCCGACGACGAGACGGAGAAGAAGATGGGGCCGCTCTCCGGTTTCGGACTGTGAACACGATAAGATCTCTTGACAGACTGGTCGCGCAGTTCACCAAACTGCCGGGAGTAGGCGCCAAGACCGCGCAGAGGTTCGCCTATCGCGTCATCAACATGACCGAGGCGGAGGCGAACGAGTTCGCACAGGCGATCACCGACGCGAAAAACAGCGTAGGGTATTGCAAGGTCTGCGGCGGATATACAGACAAAGAGGTCTGCGATATCTGCGAAACAAGGGACAAGAGCGTGATATGTGTGGTCAAGGAACCCAAGGACATAGCCGCTCTCGAAAAGACAAAGGATTTCGGCGGCGTCTATCACGTGCTTCACGGCACGCTCAATCCGTTGCTCGGCATCGGACCCGACGACATAAGGATCAAGGAATTGCTCGGCAGACTGGACGGCGTCAAAGAGGTGATAATGGCGACCAATCCCGACGTGGAAGGAGAGGCGACCGCGGTCTATATCGCGCGTCTCATCAAGCCGATGGGCATCAAGGTCACGAAGATAGCGAGCGGCATATCCATCGGCAGCGACATCGAATACGCCGACGAGGTTACGCTCTCCCGCGCGCTTGCCGACAGAAAACCGCTGTGACGCACGGCGTCGTCCGCGTCGCGGGCACGTTTCGGAACGGGATAGAGGACGAAAAGCCGCAATAAGCGGTTTTTTGTCCGTAAAATCATCTTGTCCGCCGATATTTTGTTTGACTTATCACTTATATATATTTATAATAAGAAAAGCAGGACTTACGCAGGAGGCATAAAAAGTGACTAACAACAAATCACGGGCACTTTCGGTAGCGGTATTGGTGATCTTCTCGATACTGATCATACTGGGTATAGTGTTCGCGTTCGTCAGCCTTGACGACGGTCAGCTCGGCGTTTACAACTACAACGCCTATCCGACCGTTATCAAACTCGGATTGGATCTGAGCGGCGGCGCATATGCGGAGTATACGGCGGTACAACCCGAAGGGATGTCCGACTCCGACTTCAACAACGCTTTGGAAGGTACGCGCCAGAGTCTCGAACAGCTTTTGTTCGGAAGGGGATATACCGAGGCGCAGGTCAGCAGTTACGGCAACACGATAAGAGTGGAAGTGCCCGATATCGACGATCCCGAGAGGATCTTCGATCTGATCGGCAGACCTTCCAGTCTTGAATTCAAGGAATACACCGACGCCGATACGGTCAACGAAACGTTGATGACCGGCGAAGAGGTCGAAAGCGCCGGCGTCGTTTACGACAATACCTCCGGCTATTATCAGGTCGCGATCCGGTTTACCGACGAGGGCGCGCAGACGTTTGCGGACATCACCACCGATCTTGTCGGCAAAAGCCTCGGTATCTACATCAACGGCGAATATGTGATGCACGCCAGCGTCAACGAAGCCATCACCGGCGGTTCGTGTACGATAAGCGGCAACTATTCCTACGAAGACGCCTACAACCTTGCGGTGCAGATCCAGGCAGGCAGCTTCCCGCTCGAACTCAATATGACCAACTCCAACACGATCAGCGCTACGCTGGGCGACTCGGCGTTGCAGGCGGGCGTGATCGCGGGACTCGTGGGTCTTGCGCTCATCATCGTCTATATGTGCGTTTTCTACGGACTCATGGGCGTTGCGGCGAGTTTGGCGCTTCTGTACTATACCTGCACGTATATATTCTTCCTCGCGGTGTTCCCGTGGGTGCAGCTCACTCTTGCCGGTATCGCGGGCGTACTTCTCAGCATCGGTATGGCGGTAGACGCCAACGTCATTATCTTCGAAAGGATAAAGGAAGAGTACGGCGCGGGCAGAAATATGCGCACGTCGACCGACGTAGGCTTCAAGAGATCGCTCGGCGCGATCATCGACGGCAACGTCACTACGATTATCGGCGCGATAGTGCTCATGATAGTAGGCACTTCGACGATAAGAGGTTTCGGGATCACGTTGCTGATAGGTATCGTGCTGTCCATGTTCAGTTCTCTGGTCATCACCCGTATCCTGCTCAAATCGATCATGTCTTTCCACGACGAAAGACACGCGAAGCTGTATATGCTCAAACGCAGACCCGATGACGAGTACGTCGTTGACGAAGAGGAGTCCGTCGAAGAGGGAGAGGAGACTTTCCCCGAAGAGGACGTTCCCGCGGCTCCGTCTCCGAGCGGCAAGTCCAAGCCGTCCTCCAAGCCCAATTATCCCAAGAGATATAAGGGCAGAGGCAAAGCTTTCAGAGGAGGTGCCCGTTCATGAAAATGACTAAGAAAAACATCGCCAAGATGTACAAGATATGGTTCGTGGTCCCTGCCGTGATAATTCTTGCGGCTGCGATAGTGTTCGCGGCCTTTGCGGGCGTCAATCACGATATCAACAAAGGTATGAACATCGGCACCGACTTTGCGGGAGGTTCGATCGTCACGATAGTGCTCGGCGACGGCGAACTCGGCGACGACGCCGGATTCAACGAACATCTCGACGCCGTCACGCAGGTGCTCGAAGACGACTCGATAGCCGAACAGGTGGTGCAGATAGCGGCGGACGAATACGGCGTTACTCTGACGGCGGATGCGGTAAAGGCGTCGGTCAGTTACAGCCAGAGGTCGGACACGGGCAGCAATATGTCGATCATAGTCAAGTACGACAACGTGTCTTCGACATTCGACCCGAATAACGATATCACCAATGTCAGGAACGAGCTGATCGAGGCAAGACTCGAGGAGATATACAGCGCGGAAAACGGCTATACCAACGCTTCGGTCACGATGAGCAACATAGGCGCGACCGCAAGCCGGGAGATGGTAAAATCCGCACTGCTCGCGCTTGTCATATCGCTGGCGCTGATCCTGGTGTACGTCGTGATACGTTTCGAATTGTGGAGCGGTCTTGCCGCAGTCATAGCGCTGTGCCACGACGTGGCGATCATGCTTGCGTTCACGATCATGTTCCGCATCCAGGTCAACAGTTCTTTCATCGCCGCGATGATAACGATCGTTGCGTATTCGATCAACAATACGATCGTCATATTCGACCGCGTGAGGGAAAACAACAAGATCGTTCAAAAGCTCAAGCCCAACGCTCCGCTCGACAACTTCGCAATAGCGGATAAGTCGCTCAAACAGACTCTTACCCGCTGCGTCAATACGACGGTCACGACGCTGTTTGCGATTGTGATATTCGCGATACTGGGAGCGTCGTCGGTCAGAGAATTCGCGCTGCCGGTCATATTCGGATTGTTCGCGGGCTTCTATTCGTCCGTGTTCATCTCGCCGGCGCTGTATTCGCTGATGAAGAACGCAGCCGACAGGAGGAAGGCGAAAAAGAGAGCCGCGGGAACGTTTGTCGGACAGAAAAAACAACAACCGTCAAACGATTGACGGGATCGGATTCGACAAGGGCTGCCGTCGGCAGCCCTTTGCGTTAGCGGCGGTCAAAGCTCGGCTCAGGTCTTTATCCCTGCGTCATCCGACGGAGGCGCATATCCGATAACAGCATAAGAAACGATACGGAAAGAGATCGGGAAGGAAATATGGACGCACGGCAGTTGGCGGATAAACTGAATATAGATCCTCTCGTTGCGGAGCTGCTTTGCAAAAGAGGCTTTGACGACGAGGGCTCCGCGCGCGCGTTTTTGCACCCGTCTCTCGACGCGCTTACGCCGACGGACCGATATGACGGATTAGCCGAGATAGCGGACAGATTGGAGGCGGCGATCGCGGACGACGAAGGGATAGTCGTCTACGGAGATTACGATTGCGACGGAGTCTGCGCGACGTCGATACTGTATCTGTATCTGCGGTCGCGGGGCGCGAGAGTTTCTTATTTTATTCCGAACAGACACTCCGACGGCTACGGGATATCGGTCGGCGCGCTCGAGAAGATCGCGGAAAATACCGACGCGCGCGTAATAATAAGCGTGGACTGCGGTATCACTTCGGTCGCCGAAGTCGAATACGCGCAGGACGAACTCGGGTTCGAGATGCTGATAACCGATCATCATCAGCCCGCCGACGAATTGCCCGACTGTCCGATATTCGATCCCCATCTCACGAAAAGAGAGGACTGTTTCAAACCGCTGTGCGGCGCGGGGGTCGCGCTGCGTATCGTCGAAAAGATGGGCGGTCTGCAAGCCAGCAAAAAATATTACGATATCGCCGCGCTCGCCACGGTCGCGGACGTCGTTCCGCTTATCGGCGACAACAGGATCATAGCCCATTTCGGGCTCATGCTTATCAATTCGCGTTACCGCAAAGGTCTGACCATGCTTGCAGAAAGCTGCGTCAAAGGGCAGGTCGGGGCATACGATATAGCTTTCAGGCTCGCGCCGCGTATAAACGCGATGGGGCGGGTAAAGGATGCCAACGCGGTGATAGAACTTTTCACTTCGGACGACAAATTTCTGCTCGAACTGCTCGTAAAAGAGATAAACGAGGCGAACGACGTGCGCCAACAGCTCACCGACGATCTGACGGATGACTGTCTTGACAAACTGAAAAAGTACGATTTTTCCGCTTGCAAGATCATAGTGGCGTATGCGCCGTACTGGGACGAAGGAGTGCTCGGTATCGCGGCGGCGCGTGTGGTATCGGAATTTTCGCGTCCGACGATCCTGCTCACGAAGAGCGGCGACAGACTCAAAGGCTCGGGAAGAAGCGTCAAGGGCGTCAATATCCTCGAATGCGTAAGGGCTTGCGCGGGTTGGCTGAAAAGTTTCGGCGGTCACCCCATGGCGTGCGGGATATCGCTTGCGGAAGAGGATCTGGCGTCGTTCACTCTCGCCATCAACGAATATGCGGCTTCGCATTATCCCGATACCGCATTCGAGCCGCACGACGGCTTCGATGCCGTGATAGACAAGAACGTGACGTCCGCGCTTGCGGCTCAGATAAATCTGCTTGCGCCGTTCGGAGAGGGCAATCCTTCTCCGGTATTCGCGCTCGATTGCGGAGCCTGCGGCTTTGTTCCCATCGGGGACGGATCGCATCTGAAAACAAAGCTGTACGGAATGGATACTCTGTACTTTTTCGGCGCCGACAGCAGAGGCTATCTCAACGACGGGGCGAAAAAGAGGCTTCTTGCGGACATATCATGCAACGTTTTCAACAACGTCGAAAGAGCGCAGGCGGTGGTGCGCAAGGTGATACCGTGCGAACCCGCAGGCAAGGACGGCTGCGCGGAATATTTGCTGAGCGCATACCGCGACGGCGAGCGGGAGTGCGACGGGCTCAGGCGTTTCGAAGAAGAGCCGCTCTGCGGTTACGGTACGGCTTACGTGGCTTTCGATCCCGAAAGGGGCGCGGAGTTTGCGCGCAGACACGGCTTGCGCTGCGTGTACGGCGCCATGCCCGATTCTCTGCCCGAAAACGCCGTGATAGTCTGTCCGTACAAGCCGCTTGCGTTTTACCGAAGGGTGGTATTCGCGGACGAGCCGATATTCGCGGCGACTGCGGTAAGGATAGCGGACGGAGCGGAGGTCTTTACCTCGGGCGATACTTCGTATGTGCGCTCGATCGCGGCGCAGATGCCCGATCGCGACGGATTTGCCTCGGTGTACAGGGCGATAAGACGGGAGAGCGCCGAAAAGCAGTATTCGTCGCCGAGAGAACTGTACGGTGCCGTGGCAGGGGAATGCGGCTGTTCGTATATCGGATTCTGCATATGTTTTTACGTATTTGCGGAATTGAAATTTCTCGATTATAATGGTACAATAGAATGTAGGAAAGCGCAGAAGACGCCGCTGGATCAAAGCAGGCTGTACGCGGCGCTTTCGGCGATAAAGGCGGAGCAAAGCAATGGATGACGAACAGTTTTTGTCCAAGATCGAAGGCGCGTTCAGCGAGCAGAATTACGCAAGGATAGTCAAGGCGTATTATTTTGCCAAGCGCGCGCACGAAGGTCAGAAGCGCAAATCGGGCGACGATTATATAGTGCACCCGATCGCCGTCGCGTCCATTCTCGTGGATCTCGGACTCGATACGGACACCGTCATTGCCGCGCTCCTGCACGACGTTATAGAGGATACTCCCGTCACGCAGGAGGAATTGGACGAGAATTTCGGACATGCCGTCGTATTGCTCGTAGAGGGGGTCACAAAGCTCAATAAACTGAATTTCAAGAGCCGTGAGGAACAGCAGGCGGAATATCTGCGCAGGATGTTCCTGGCGATGAGCAACGACATCCGCGTGATCATGATCAAACTCGCGGACAGACTGCACAATATGCGCACGCTGTCGTACCGTAACGAGGAAGATCAGAAAAGGATCGCCACGGAAACGTTGGAGATATACGCGCCGATAGCGGCAAGACTCGGTATCGCGAGCGTGAAAGGCGAACTGGAAGACCTGTGTCTGCGCTATCTGCACCCGGACGACTATTACATGATCGCCGAAAAAGTGGCGTCGACAAAGGTCGAAAGGCA
This sequence comes from Candidatus Ornithoclostridium excrementipullorum, assembly GCA_018716085.1. GTDB lineage: Bacteria > Bacillota > Clostridia > Christensenellales > UBA3700 > Ornithoclostridium > Ornithoclostridium excrementipullorum. The sequence continues at coordinate 47,629 of DVKK01000061.1, forward strand.
GAAAGTCGTGGACGCGATATCCGCGGATCTGCGCAAGATGCTGGACGACCTCGGGATAAAAGGCGACATAAACGGGCGCCCGAAGCATTTTTACAGCATATGGCGCAAAATGCAGAAGGGCAAAAGCTTCGAAGAGATATACGACCTTACCGCGGTCAGAATAATCGTGGATACGGTAAGAGATTGTTATGCGGTACTCGGCGCGATACATACGATGTGGAAGCCTCTCCCGGGCAGATTCAAAGATTACATATCGGTCCCCAAGACCAATATGTACCAGTCTTTGCATACGACGGTGCTGTCAAGTTACGGGTCGCCGTTCGAGATCCAGATACGCACGCACGAGATGCATCGTATTGCCGAATACGGTATCGCGGCTCATTGGAAGTATAAACAAGGCATGACGGGCGGCGAACCCGCCACTTTGGACGAGAATAAGCTCGCATGGATACGCAGCGTCATGGAGTTGCAGAACGACGTGAGCGACTCCAAAGAATACCTCGATATGCTGAAACTCGACCTGTATGTCGATCAGGTGTTCGTTTTCACCCCGAAAGGCGACGTGTTCAATCTTCCCGCAGGGGCGACCGGCATCGATTTTGCCTATGCCGTACATTCGCAGGTCGGTAACAAATGCGTAGGGATCAAGATAAACTCGAAGATGGTCCCCGTCAACACTGTGCTGCAAAACGGCGACGTCGTGGAGGCGATAACTTCCAACACCGCAAAGGGACCGTCGCGCGATTGGCTCAAATTCGTCAAGACTCCGTCGGCGAAGAGCAAGATAAAGAGCTTCTTCAAGAAGGAGATGCGCGAGGATAATATAAAACGCGGCAAGGATATGCTTGAAACCGCCGCAAAGCACAAAGGCTTTGCGTTCGCGGATCTCGCCGCGAATCAGAATTGGCGCGATTACGTATGCCAGAAGTACAACTTCACAGATCTTGACGAACTCTTCGCAATGGTCGGATACGGGGAACTTACCACCGCGCAGGTCATGCAAAAGCTTCTCGAATTCAACAAGCGCGAGCGCAAGGAGGAGTTCGCGGAGCGCAAACGCGCTGCCGACAAGAGCGGCGGGAAGGGAGAAACGGGCATCATAGTCAAGGGCTATTCCGATCTCAAGATACGTTTCTCGCATTGCTGCACTCCCGTCCCGGGCGACGATATCATAGGCTACGTATCCCGCAGCCGCGGAGTCACGATCCACAGGGCGGATTGTCCTAACGTCAAATATCTCGAGCCCGAACGCCTTATCGAGGCTGTCTGGCCGATAGGTAAAAACGAAAACAAGCGCTTTGTCGCCACTCTCGGCATAACGGCGATAGACCGCACGGGACTCGTCGTCGAGGTCGCTACGCTGATCACGAATATGAAGATCACGATGACGACCATTTCCGCGAAGTCGGAAAAGAACGGCACCGCGAGCATAAGCGTGGGAGTGGAAATAAGCAATATAAACGATCTGGACAACCTGATCGCCAGGATAGAAGCGTTGAAGGACGTGACTTCGGTCAGAAGAACGGCGCAGGGATAAATTTACTAAACGCCGTAAGGTTGCGCTCGGACCGCCTTTTCACGGCGGACGCGCCGCGTTTTTGTCGGGATCGCAAGGAGAAATATGAGAGCTGTGGTACAGCGCGTGAATTGCGCGAAACTCACCGTCGATGAGAAAGAAATATCGTCCATCGGCACGGGATATCTCGTGCTGGTCGGATTTACCTGCGGCGACGACAGGTCTAAGGTCGACTACGTAGTGGACAGGATAATAAAAATGCGGATCTTCCGCGACGACGAAGGCAAACTCAACAAGTCGCTCGCCGACGTAGGCGGAGAGGTGATGTGCGTGAGCAACTTCACGCTTTACGGCGACCCCGCCACGGGCAGACGCCCCGACTTTTCGAAGTCGGCGCATTACGACGAGGCAAAGCCGTTGTACGATTATGCCTTGGAGAGATTCAGAGCCGGCTTGGGTAAAGTTGCGGGAGGAGTTTTCGGCGGGCATATGCACATAGAAACTTCCGTCGACGGTCCCGTTACCATGATAGTGGAGAAATAAAGAATGCGATACAGAGTCCTGACGGTAGGTCCGGTAGCGACAAATTGCTATATTTTATACGGCGACGACGCATTCGCCGTTGCCGTAGACCCGGGAGCGGAGGGCGGCGCGATCGCCGCATACGTCAAGTCTCTCGGATTGGAGATAAATCAGATATGGCTCACGCACGGACACTTCGACCATATCTGCGGAGCGGCAGAACTGAAAAAGGCTTTCGGGGCTGAAATTTATATGCACGAATCGGATATCGTCATGATAGACGATCCGTACAAAAATTTTTCTGCGGCGTTCGGTATGGACGCGTGCGGCGGGTTTGAGCCCGACGTTATCCTGAAAGGAGGGGAGAGCATAGAAACTCCTTTTTGCACGGCGAGTGTGATACACACTCCCGGGCATTCGGAAGGAGGCGTGTGTTACGATACCGGAGAGTTTCTCTTTGCGGGAGATACTCTCATGGACGGAAGTTTCGGCAGGTTTGACGGCTTCGGAGGCAGCTATCCGAAATTGCGGGACTCGCTGTTTAGGCTGTTTGAAACGGAAGGAGAGAGGACGGTCCTGCCGGGTCACGGAGCGGCAAGTCTTCTGTCTAGGGAAAGGATATCGAACGCGATCATACGCGGCGGAGGAAGAGTGTGAAAGACATTACGAAAATACGGCTTGTCACCGACTGCGAAAAGTTTTTTACCGAATTCGAAGACGAGATAAAATTGTTCCGTCACCGCGTCGTTCTCGATCCCGAAGGTGCGCCTTTTAACGTGACCGTCAACTTCAATGAAGAAGAAAACACCGTCGAAGCGTCGGTCGAATGCTCCGTATTGAGCGAAAAGACTTATAAAATAACCGAAAAAACAGAACAATTCAGCAATAATATTTCTAAAATCGCAAAAATAAAGCGGATAGCCAAAGCGGCGGTATACAAATTCCTTTCCGACGCTCTGGGCGAGGAAGCTCCTTACGGTTCGCTCACTGGGATACGCCCCACGAAGCTGTATCACGAGTTTGTCGCAAAGGGAGCGGACGCGGACGGCGAACTGACAAGACTTTACGTTTCGCCCTCCAAGCTGGCTTTGATCAAAGAGATAGTCGATACGCAAAGAGCGGTTTACGACGTAGCCGAGGACGAAGCGGATCTGTTCGTGAACATCCCCATCTGTACCAGCCGCTGCGCTTACTGTTCGTTCATTTCCGCCGAGCTCGGGAGAGTGTCAAAATACGTTCCCGAATATGCTTCGCTGTTGGCGGAGGAGATAGCCGCCGCGCGAAAGATGATGGCGGATACCGGCGTGAGGATACGATGCGTCTATGTAGGAGGAGGCACGCCCACTTCGCTGCCCGACGGAGAGTTCGCAAAGGTGATGGAAGCGCTTGCGGGGACGGGGTGCAGAGAGTTCACGGTAGAGGCGGGAAGACCCGATACGATAACCGAAAGTAAACTAAAAATTATGGACGAAACGGGTGTGTCGCGTATATCGGTAAATCCCCAGAGTTTCTGCGACGCGACGTTGGAGCGTATCGGAAGAAAACACACGGTGCGCGACTTTTACGAAAAATACGAACTTGCCTCGAAGTTTTCTTTCGATATCAACGTCGATCTCATAGCGATGCTTCCGGGAGAGACTGTCGGAGTCTTTGCCGATTCGGTGGATAGAGCAGTCGCTCTCGCGCCCGCAAATCTCACCGTGCATACTTTGGCGCTGAAAAAGGGATCCGCGCTCAAACTGGGCAATTACGACAACACTTCCGAGAGCGACGCCGCCGCGATGGTGGATCACGCGTATTCCGCAGCGAAACGCGCGGGATACGCTCCGTACTATATGTACAGGCAGAAATATATGAGCGGCAATCTCGAAAACGTGGGATACTGTCTGCCTGGAAAACAGTGCGTTTACAATGTGGACATCATGGAAGAGACTGCCACGATCGTCGCCTGCGGAGCGGGCGGGATATCAAAACTCGTCGACAGAAAAGCGGGACGTGTGGAACGTTACGCGGATCCGAAGGGGCTTGACGTCTATCTTGCCAGGGGCGAGGAGATATGGCGAAGAAAAGAGGCGTTTTTCGCTTCGGGCGGCAAGACGGCGCAGTCGGACTCCGCGGTCGGGAAAAGCGGCGGAAGGATATAGGGCGGGGCGTCGCCGCGCAGGCGAAGCCCGTTCTGAGTGTTTTTCGGGATATTTATATATATTTTTGCGATAATATGTGAAAATCGTTTGCAAAATCGCGTCCGAAGTGATAATATATTCGCAGTACCTCGGCTCGGGTATTCGATACTCCGACGGTATTTCTGAGCCGCAGGCAAAATAATTTTCCAACGACAGGAGGCTAAACAATGGAAAAGGATTTGACCAAAGAGCAGATAATAGCTCAGTACGCGCAGCACGAAGGCGACACCGGTTCGCCCGAAGTCCAGATCGCATTGCTCACCGCGAGGATCGAGAAACTCAACGAGCACTTTGCCGTTCACAAGAAGGACTTCCACAGCATGAGGGGACTCAAGCAGATGGTCGGCAAAAGACGCAATCTTCTCAACTATCTCAAAGAGAACGATATCGAGCGTTACCGTTCGCTGATCGCAAGACTGGGACTGAGAAAGTAAAGGACAATCGGGTTGTCGCCGTCGCGCAACCCGATTTTTTTGCGGAAAACGCTTTTTTTCGGATAAAAGGCGCCGCAGCGGCGGATAATCACATCGGCAACGATAAAAAGTTATATACAAAAGTACTAATTGGAGGTTAGTAATGGAGAGAAAGATTTTTTCCACCGTCATCGGCGGCAGAGAAGTGACCGTAGAGACCGGCGCTTACTGCGAACAGGCCAACGGCAGCTGCCTTGTCAGATGCGGCGAAACCGCCGTCATGGTCAACGCGACGATGGCGAAGGCTCCGCGCGACGGCATCGACTTCTTCCCGCTCGGAGTGGATTTCGAAGAAAAGATGTATTCCGTCGGCAAGATACCCGGCGGCTTCAAGAAGCGCGAGGGCAGACCCAGCGACAAGGCGATCCTGACGTCCAGACTTATCGACAGACCGCTCCGTCCGCTGTTCCCCAAGGGCTTCTATAACGACGTGGCGGTGGTCGCGACCTGCCTTTCGGTCGATACCGATATCCCGCCCGAAGTTTACGCGATGATCGGCAGCTCGGTCGCTCTGTCCATATCGGATATCCCGTTCGCGGGACCGACGGGTTCGGTCGTGGTAGGCTACGTCGACGGTCAGTACGTGATCAACCCCGACAGCGCGCAGCGCGACAAGAGCAAACTGCATCTGTCGCTCAGCGGCACGAAGGAAGCGATCCTCATGGTCGAGGCGGGCGCGAACGAGGTCACCGAAGAAGAGATGATCGGCGCGATCCTGTTCGGACACGAGGAGATCAAGAAGATCGTGGCGTTCATCGAGGATATCCAAAAGCAGATCGGCAAAGAGAAGATCGTGCCCGATCTCTATCATCCCGCCGAGGAAGTCGAAGAGGCGGTCAAGGCGTATGCCGACAAGAAGATGGACGAGGTGCTCTCTCACTTCAACAGACAGGAGAGAGAGAAGGCGGAAGAAGAGCTTGACGAGGACGTCTATTCCCACTTTGCGGAGCAGTTCCCCGAAGGCAAGAAGGATATCGGCGAAGTTCTCTACGCGATGAAAAAGCAGAAAGTAAGGGCGAAGATACTCGACGAGGGCGTCAGACCCGACGGCAGAAAGCTGACCGAGATCAGACCTATATGGTGCGAGGCGGGCATACTGCCCAGAGTACACGGCAGCGGCGTGTTCACCAGAGGTCAGACCCAGGTCCTGACCTGCTGCACGCTCGGCAGCATTTCCGAAGTGCAGAAGCTCGACGGACTCGACGACGAGGTCTGCAAGAGATATATCCATCATTACAATTTCCCGCCGTACAGCGTTGGCGAGGCTAAGCCCATGAGAAGCCCCGGCAGAAGAGAGATCGGACACGGCGCGCTCGCCGAGAGAGCTCTCGAACCGATGCTTCCGTCCGAGGACAGCTTCCCGTACGCGATACGTACCGTCAGCGAAGTGCTTTCCAGCAACGGCAGTACGTCTCAGGCGTCGGTTTGCGGTTCCACGTTGGCTTTGATGGACGCGGGCGTTCCGCTCAAGAGACCCGTGGCGGGCGTTGCGATGGGACTTATCAGCAATGAGGACAAGTCCAAGGTCAGCGTTCTGACCGATATACAGGGACTGGAAGATTTCCTCGGCGATATGGACTTCAAG
>DVKK01000062.1 GCA_018716085.1 Candidatus Ornithoclostridium excrementipullorum
GAGTTCGGCGCAGTCCGCAGGACAAGCTTTCGCCGCAGGCGAAGCCCTCTGAAGGTGCCTTATTGCGGTCGATCCGTGCCGTTTGCTTTGGCGTTGTAAATAAGCGAGATCGCGCGGGATTTAGGCAGACGAAATTCAGGCTAAGACAACACCGATATGCGGGTTAGTACGGATTCAATGCTCAGCGGAGGTTAAATGAGGCTGCCGTTATTGCTTTTTGCACGATGTTTATACCAAGTATACTCCTTAGAATCAAAAAACACAATCGAATTGAAATTATCAACTTTAGTCTGTTCACTCTTGACTGAAGCATTACAATATGTTAAAATAAATATAGTTCAATGTTAATTGGAGTTTAAATATGACTTATTCTGAAAAAATTAAAGCCGTGCGTGAATCGCTTTTAGTTACACAAGAAGAGTTAGCCGCCGAACTCGGGGTAACGCCTATTACCGTTTGTAGATGGGAAACAGGCAAAGTTGAACCAAGTATTAAAGCAAAGAAAGCCATTCGTGACTTATGTGAGCGCAAAGGTTTGATGTTAGGCGATAACAATGGCTAATACAAGAGAACAGATATCTCGTAACATGAAGCATAATAAAAGCAAAGACACTAAGCCAGAATTATTGCTTCGCAAAGAGTTATGGAACCGAGGATTAAGATATCGCAAAAATTACAAAGGCGTTTGCGGTAAACCAGATGTTGTTTTCCTCAAAGCCAAAATAGCCATATTCGTAGACGGCAAAATGTGGCATGGCTTTAACTGGGAACACCAAAAGAACGATTTTAAAAGCAACCGTGAATATTGGATTCCCAAAATAGAGCAGAATATTGAACGAGATGCTAAGGTAAACCAAATATTGACCGAACAAGGTTGGCAAGTACTACGTTTTTGGGATCTTGAAATAAAGAAAGACGTTGCCGCATGCGCTGATCAAATAGAACTAGTATATAATAATACAAAAAATGGAACAAAAAATGCAGAAATATAAAACAATAGACCTGTGTGCCGGTATCGGTGGAATACGAAAAGGATTTGAAATGACTGGACAATTTTGCAATGTTTTAGCTGCCGAAATCGATGCAAGTGCTTGCAGGACATACGAACATCTTTACAAAGAAAATCCTAAGAACGATTTGACTTCAGAAGAATTCAAATTAAAAGCAGGTGCTACCGATTATGATGTGTTGCTTGCTGGTTTTCCCTGTCAAACATTTAGCCGTGCAGGGTTAGAATTGGGGTTTGCCGATGAAGAGAAAGGCATTATTTTTAGTCATATAGCCGATATTATCAAAAGGACTCGTCCTAAAGCGATCTTTTTAGAAAACGTGGATAATTTAGTCCGCCATGATAATGGAAAAACTTTTGAAATAATAATCTCCACACTGGAAAAACAGCTAAACTATAAAATTATTGGCGTTAATTATGATGAAAACGGCAATATAAAATATTCGGGAAAGGATTTTATAAGAAACTCAAAAAATTTCGGCGTTCCGCAAAATCGTCCAAGAACCTATATTATTGGTTTCGACAGAATATTTTATGGTTCCTCTGTAAATTCGTTAAACAACTTTCTTCCAGTTGGAAACGATCTTCATTTATATAATGATCTGAACGATTTACTCGAAATGAACGCGCCAGCAAAATATTATATGTCGTCGGGTTATTATCAAACCCTCATCAAACATAAAGAGCGTGAGCACAACAAAGGCAATGGCTTCGGCTTTGTCATAGTAAACCGTCCCGATATAAAAGCTCCTTTAGCTAATACTCTCCTAGCTACAGGCGGTTCGGGAAAGGAGAGGAATTTAGTACTGGATCCGCAGCCGAATATTCCGGGGATGATTGTTCCGGGAAAGCACTCCCCTATAAACGATGATTGCGTAAGGATAATGATGCCTCGAGAATGGGGTAAATTACAAGGTTTTATCAACTATGCATTTTTAGAAAACGGGATAGATAAATTTTCGTTCCCTGAAGGAACGAAAGATGGTCAAATGTACAAACAGTTTGGAAATTCCGTCACAATTCCCGTTATAAAAACCATGGCCGAATTTATGATTGAGTGTTTTTCTCGTTTAGCGAATAATTAAAAAATATATGTACGCGTGGAATTTTCTAAATATATTTGCAATACATTTTTCAAATATTATAAAAATATATATGATTATTTTCAAAAAAAAGAATTGACATATGCATTTTTAGAATGTATAATATATTTGAAAAATAGTTCTTATGGAGGCGAATATATGAGTAAAGGATCTGAATCGAAAAGAGATTGCTTTGTAAGATTGGCCGAAGCGCGTACTAACAAAATTCTTGACATGCTACGCTTACTCGGAAATTGTTCGAGCAAGGGGAATTATGAGTACACGGATGAAGATGTGAAGAAAATCTTTAACGCAATCGAAAAAGAGGTAAAAAATACAAAAAATAAATTTTTGGGTATCGATTCCAAGGAAGAAAGATTTACGTTAAATTAAGGGGATAAAAATGAAAGAGGTGTGCTGGGATTTCCCTTTGCTAGGGACTGGAAATCAAAGTGGAAATAATATCGCTGCAATAACTATGTTTAAAGGTAGCGGTATAATGGATGGATTGGCGAGAGAAGTATGCCAAAACTCGCTTGATGCAAAGGATAGGACTCTGCCCCCAGAAGTTCCAGTTAAAGTCAAATTCGAGCTTGTTGAAATTGAGAAGAAAGAATGCTCTATGTTTGACGGATATCAAAAAGCCCTGGATAGCAGTATCGATTATTGGTCAAAAAGTCCTTTGCGCACCCCTAAAATAATGGAGTTCTTATACAATGTAAAGAAAGCATTGGCCCTTGAGAAAATTCCTGTTTTGATTATGAGCGATTATAATACCGTCGGACTAAACGGCGTAAATGCTAAACAGGGAGAAAAATCTTTTTGGGATCTTTTAGTTAATGTCGAAGGGCTCTCCATCAAGCAAGATGAAAATAGTGCCGGAAGTTTCGGGATAGGTAAAAACGCTCCATTCGCCTACTCGGCATTGAATCTTGTCTTTTACAATACTTTAGCACAGGATGGCGGACGCGGCTTTGAGGGCGTAGCAAGATTGGTAACCACACAGAAAGAATATAACGGTACGCTGCGCCCTACTCAACCAATCGGCAAATATCTGTTTTTAGAAGATGAATACACAGGAAGACCCATTTTGCCTTCTGATAATTGTCTATTAGCACAACTGGATATTTTCAATAGAAGTGAAATAGGTACGGATGTAGCTGTTTTTGGATTTAAGACCAACGAATACGAAGACTGGGAAAGAAATATTGCAATTGCAATCATAAAAAATTTTATCTTAGCAATCTTAAACAGCAAGCTTGAAGTAGAAATAAAGTCTTCAAAGATTACTTATTCCATATCAAAATCTAACATCGAAAGTTTATTATTCAAAGATTTTTCGGAAGAACCTCAGCTGAAATATACCCGCCAAATATATGAAACTTTAACCAAGGTTGACCCCATAAATGTTACAATAGAAGAAAAAGATGATTTGAGTATCTACATAAAATACGAAGATTCATATGCTCAATCATTATCGCGTTTTAGATCAACGGGAATGCTGATCAATACCACTACTGGCGATATTCTTCCCCATTTTTCCGTTGTTATTATAGTTAATGATGTCGGCGAAATGGTATTAAGTAAAACTTTACGTGAAGCAGAACCTCCGCAACATAACGAATGGAAAGCTAAAAACATAACGGACAACGCTCCGTTAAAAAACAGAGCTGCTAGAGATTTACGAAAAATAGGAAAAGAAATTCAGCGTATATTGGATGAATTCGAAAAAGCGGATATCACGGATAAAATGGATGCCGGAATCGGCAATTATTTGCCAGATTCAACAGACGAAAGCGGTTCACACGAAGGCAATGACGGATTAAAAACTGATATAAAAATCAATGAAATCTCTACCTATGACGGTAGAGTTGTATATAATCGTCAGTATGAAACGGCCGAAAGCGGTGAAGGAACGAAGACTCCCAAATCAGGTATAAAAACAGGAAAGAAAAAAAGAAAAAAGAAGAAACCAGATAAAATTTCGGTTGTCGAACCCAAAAAAGGACCGAATAAAGGCGTTGTTTCGGGAAACGGTAAAGTTAAAATTGTTTCTCCGAAAATTATCGATCAAAGAATTTTTTATAAAGCAGCCAACAAATATCAATTTTACGTTAACTCGCCACAAGACTATTCTCGCGTATTTTTACAGTTTTATGCGGGGCGCGATGATGACAAGAACGATCCGGTTATTGTTAAGAACGTAAAACTGGAAAACATACCGAGGATTGACGTAAATTCACAAAAAATCGGCCCTATTTCTTTACATCAAGGAGATAACACATTATTCATAGAATTCGAGAATAACGAAATCATGGCGTTAGTTCCGGTGTTTACGATGGAGGTAACCAATGAGAAACAAAGCGATTGAATATCCTCATCCCGTATTAAACGAGTATACCAACGACTTTCAAGAGTGTGCGTTTTCCATTGAAGTGGTATCACATAGCGATAACGGAAACTCATTGACATTTGAAGTTAAGTGTAACTTACAATGTGAAGGCATTGTTAAAATGATAAAAGACGGTTTCGCCAAAATCGTTTTAAGAGTAACTTGTTTTCGAACATCATTTAGAGTAATATTCACATTGAATTTAGATACCCACACTATCGTGGATATCCCTAAAAGCCTTGTTGCAGATGTCCTTGATTTGCAAGCTATGATTGTGTCTACCGGTGATTATGGTACATATTCTTTATCTGAATTTAACCAACGTTATTTTGGCTCACAACAGTTTCATTTGAGTAAAGGCTATGTAATGGCAAATGAGCCTGGAATAAAGATAAAGCTAGACACATTATTGGAAAAGGATATGGCTGGTGTCGTTCTTGTTGCGGTAGACCCCGAGATTACGGAAATGAGAGTAAATTATGCTACCGTCAAAGAGGATAATCCCAAATTAACCGATTATATTGTTATTACATTACCTGAAACCGAATATACAAATTATGCAAAACTGCGAACAAAAAAGCATCTTAAAAACGGTATTGAGCGTTTTTTGCAGTCCTCATTGATTTTACCTGCAATTACGGAAGCAATCGCTAAATTGAGAACGGAAGAATACTTGATCGAAAACCTGGAAGAAGGTGAGTTTGAAATTCTATATAAAGGTACTGTGTGGGCCGATTCGATATTAAAGGCGCTAAACAATTTAGGCATCGATGATTTGGCTAATTGTAAAAACTCGGATTATGAATTGGCCAATAAAATTCTCGGAAATGTTGCAGTAGATTCTTTAAACAATCTTATGCAGAAAATGACTGAGTGGTCTACAATCAGGCAGGAGGATGATGTGCTTTGAACTTAATCTACTTTACAAAAGATGCTTACAAGTTGTTAAAAAAAGACTTGGATGCAAATAAAGACAATTATTATCGGGACGACCCGTGGTTGAGTGAGTATTTTGCAAAAGTCGGTTTAGATGAATTTTACAAAACCTCTTCCATCGTCGTTTCTAACTTACAGCTAAATTGTTCAGGTGATGACGTCGAAAGTAAAAACAATGATGATTTATTGAACATCAAGCTTTTATATTCGGACTACAAAGATAAAATAACGCCATTGCAAGCATCGGATCCTTTATTATGGTCAGCGTTGTGTCACATACCATTTAAGGAATACGTCTTAAAACGTTGGAAAAAGGATGATGGAACTGTTCGGTTAGATCAAAGATTTTTTGCGACAGAAGGCCGCGCATCCTTGTTATATTACAATGCTATTTCGCGTTTATGGTGGTCTGGTTATTTAACTTATGACGAAACCCGAGCATCTTCTAATCCTTGGCATTTAACCGAAACTTTGTTTTCGGCACAGCAGATACAAAAGGATTTGTTTGATCAATCTTTTAGCATGAATCGAACTGTTGTAAAGGGTTTATTGTCTGCTCTCAAAACCATGCAAGAAGAAAACGGAAACAAGTGTACCACCATCTTTAGAGCATGTTGCGATTCATACATCAATCATTACGGAGCTGTTTCTATCCTTGATACTCTTTCCGCCGATGATATAGAAACAATTGCGTATAATTATATGAAAAAATTGGTAAAGACAACATCTACCAATTAAGCGTTATTATTAAATGATCGTATTATAGTCCATAAAAATATGTGACAGTTGTGGTATTGTATTTACGCATACGGAGGAAACATGAAAAAAGGTTGGCTCGTGATCAACGCTTTTATAAAGATGAGCAAGTTCGGCGACGTTTACGATTTCTTCAAGAAAGCCGCGACCGGGAGGGGAATAAGTCTCGAAATAAAGAGAACGGACGAATTGTGCGCTTATCACGATGCGGATATGAGGATGTTCGGAGATCCCGATTTCGTTATTTTTTGGGACAAGGACGTACATTTGGCAAAGGCGCTCGAGGACGCCGGGATGCGCGTTTTCAATCGCGCCGAGGCGATCGCGGTATGCGACAGCAAGATATTGACCGCGATAAAGCTCAAAGGCAAGGTCGCGATGCCGCGTACCGTATTCGCGCCGAAAACGTTCGACGGGGTCGGGTACAGCGAACGCTCTTTTATCGAAACCGCGGCGGCGAAACTCGGACTGCCTATGGTCATAAAGGAGGCATACGGTTCTTTCGGTTGGGAAGTATACCTTGCCCGTACGCTCGAAGAGGCGAACTCGATAGTCGATAAGATAGGCGCGCGGGAATTTTTGATGCAGGAATTCGTGAAGACCAGCGGCGGCAGAGACGTGCGGGTCAATATCGTAGGGGACCGTATAGTTTCGGCGATGTACAGATACAACGAGAAAGATTTTCGTTCCAACGTTACGTTGGGCGGCAGTATGCGCTCTTACGTCGTTGACGACGCTCAGGCAGAAGCGGCGCTCGCCGCAAGCGCCGCCATAGGTCTGGACTTTTGCGGGGTGGATCTCCTGTTCGGCAAGGACGGCGAACCTCTCGTATGCGAGGTGAATTCCAATCCCAATTTCAAGAGCAGTTTCGAATGTACGGGAGTCAATATGGCGGAAGAGATAATTTCGTATATAGAGGCAAGGATTTGAAAAAGGGTGCGCTTGTATACGACAGGGAAGGCGCGGAACGAAACGGTTGGTTTATCCGCGAACTGATCGCCGCCGCACGCAGGGCGGGCGCGGTCCTGGAAACGGTGATAGCCGAAAGCGCGGACGGTTTGCCGCACTGCGACTTCGATTTCGCGATCGTGAGGACGCGGGATCCGCAGATCAACGAATATTTCCGAAGCCGCGGCGTACGCGCGTTCAACAATACGGAAACCAACGCGACGGCGAATGACAAACTGAAAACGTACGAGCTGTGCCGCGCTCTCGATATAGAGGTCTTGCCTACCGAGAGGGCGGACGTGTTTTTGTCTTCGCCCGACTTCGGATTCCCCGCTGTCGTCAAGACGAGAAACGGACACGGCGGCAGGGGAGTGTTCCGCGCGGAAGACGTCGGCGACGTGCGCAGGACGGCGACGAAACCGAACGATTATATTGTCCAGCCGATGTGCTCCGAATGCGGCGTCGACGTGAGGCTGTACGTATTGGGAGGCCGTATCGTGGCGGCGGCGGAACGGTCGTCCGATTCCGATTTTCGCAGCAACCGGTCTCTCGGAGGCAGAGCTCGCATAGTCAGTCCCTGCCGCGAGATGGAAGAGGCGGTCGGCAGGATATATTCGGCTTTGCGATGCGATTGGATAGGCGTCGATTTTTTACCCGACAGGAACGGCTGGGTGCTGAACGAGATCGAGGATCCCGTAGGCGCGAGGATGCTTTATGAATTGACCGACGTCGACGTCGCACGACTGCTGACGGAATACTGTCTTTCGGAAATAGGATAAGTTTAATTATATTTTTACCGCGGTCTTTATCACACCGTCGCGTTTGTTTTCGAATACGTCGTAAGCTTTTTCGATGTCGTCGAAACCGAACGTGTGAGTTATCAGCGGAGAGACGTCTATCCTGCCGTCGGCAATGAGTCGCAATATCTCGGCGCAGTCGCATCCGTCCACGCCTCCCGTCTTGAACACGAGATTTTTTCCGTACATATCGGGGAGAGGGAGTATCTGCGGTTTGTCGTACAGCGCGACCACGGACACTACGGCGTTGGGACGCGCGCATTGCCACGCCAGGGAGAACGTATCGTCCGCGCCTGCCGCTTCGATCACTCTGTCCGCGCCGCCGCGGGGCAGAGAGCGACATATTTCCGTTACTTCTTCGGGGGCGCAGACGAGCGCTTGAGGATACAGTTTTTTCGCGAACGCGCGGCGCAGCGGATCCTTTTCGCATACGATCGCGCGTGACGGAGAATACAGCAGTACGCATTGGAGCGCGCATATCCCCGTCGGCCCGGCTCCTAGCACAAGTACGGTGTCGTCTTGCGATATCTCGGATATCTTTGCCGCCCAATATCCGGTGGAGAGTATATCGCCCGTAAACAGCGCCTGTTCGTCGCTCACCCCGTCGGGGATCTTGTCCAGACCGTTGTCTGCATACGGAACGCGTACCAACGGCGCCTGAGTGCCGTCTATCCTGCACCCTATCGCCCAACCGCCGTCGTGCGACGCGCAGTTGTTGACGTAGCCGCGTTTGCAGAAGAAGCATTCGCCGCAGAATGTTTCCACGTTGACGGTCACGCGATCGCCGGGTCTGACCTTGCGGACCGCCGATCCGACTGCCAGGACGACCCCGACCGCCTCGTGTCCGACCGTGATACCGGGGATCGCACGGGGCACACTGCCGTGCTTGATATGCAGATCGCTGGTGCAGACGGACGTAAGCGTGACCCGTACTATCGCGTCCGTGTCCGCCGCGAGAGAGGGTTCCGGTTTTTCGGTAAAGCCGAATCGGCCTTTTTCGATATAAGTGTAAGCGCGCATATTTGTTTCCGATAAAATTATAACAAAAAACGCGCGGAGAAACAAGTCCGCGGACCGCGCGCGTCGCAAATATGTGCGTTGAGCCCGAATACCGCATACGTATCCGGAAAAAGGCGGCGACGCACACCGATTACGGAAAACGAAAAAGCCGCCCTTGCGGGGCGGCAGGGTTCAATCTTTTTTAAGTCGTGCCTGCATTTTCAGCCTCTGTTCCTTATTGAGGATCGTTTTGCGGAGGCGTATGCTCTTGGGCGTGACTTCGACCAGTTCGTCGTCGGCGATGAATTCAAGACACTGTTCGAGAGAAAGCGTGCGCGGAGTGACCAGTTTGAGCGCGTCCTCGCTGCCTGCGGCGCGGTTGTTGGTCAGCTGCTTTTTCTTGCATACGTTGACGACGAGATCGTCTTCGCGCGAGTTTTCTCCGACGACCATCCCTCCGTACACGGGTACGCCGGGCCCGACGAACAGAGTGGCGCGTTCCTGTGCGTTGAAAAGACCGTATGCGGTCGTGATCCCGTCCTCGAACGCTACCACCGAGCCGCGGCTGCGCTCCTGGATGTCGCCTTTGTAAGGTTCGTATCCTTTGAATACGTTGGTCATTACGCCGAAGCCGCGCGTATCCGTAAGCATTTCGCCGCGGTAGCCTATAAGACAGCGCGCGGGTATCGAGAACGTAAGACGGGTGCCGCCACGGTCGTCGGGGGTCATGTCCTCCAACTCGCCTTTACGGGCGCCCAGTTTGTTCATTACCGTGCCCACGTATGCGTCGGGAACGTCGATGACGACGGTCTCGATCGGTTCGCATTTAACGCCGTCGATCTCCTTGAATATGACTTTGGGGCGCGATACCTGGAATTCGTAACCTTCGCGGCGCATCGTTTCTATGAGTATGGAAAGATGAAGTTCGCCTCTGCCGAACACGCGGAAACTTTCGGTGGACTCGGTCTCTTTGACCCGCATACTGACGTTGGTCTGCACTTCGCGGAACAGTCTTGCGCGCAGATGTCGGCTGGTGACGAACTTGCCTTCCTTGCCCGCGAACGGAGAGTCGTTGACCATGAAGTTCATCGACAGGGTAGGTTCGTCTATCGCGACGAAGGGCAGCGCTTCGGGGCAGTCGGGATCGCATACGGTCTCGCCGATATTGAGATCCTGCATTCCGCTGAGCGCAATGATGTCGCCGACGGTGCCTTTGTCCGCTTCGACGCGTTTGAGCCCTTCGAACTGGTACAGCTTTACGACTTTTTCGTGCGTGACCGAGCCGTCGGTATGGCATACTGCGGCAAGCTGTCCGCTTCGTATCGAGCCTCGGACGATCTTGCCGATGCCGATCCTGCCGACGTAATCGTCATAGTCAACGTTGCAGATTATGGCTTGCAATCCCGCGGAGTCGTCGCCCTCGGGAGCGGGTATCTCGGACACGATCGTGTCGAGCAGAGGGCGCATATCTGTGCCCGTCTTGCCCTGTTCGAGCGTCGCCCAACCGAGTTTTGCGCTGGCGTAGACGACTTTGAAATCTATTTGTTCGTCGTTGGCGCCCAGTTCGAGGAACAGCTCGAGCACTTCGTCGATTATCTTGTCGTAATCGCAGCCGCGGTCTACTTTGTTGATGACCACGACGGGCTTTTTGTTGAGCCCGAGCGCTTTTTTGAGTACGTATCTCGTCTGAGGCATACAGCCTTCCACCGCGTCGACGAGCAGCAGTACGCCGTCCACCATGGACAGGATACGTTCCACTTCGCCGCCGAAATCGGCGTGTCCCGGCGTGTCGATGATATTGATCTTGATACCGTCGTAATGCACGGCGGTGTTTTTGGCGAGGATCGTTATCCCGCGTTCGCGTTCCAGAGCGTTGCTGTCCATAACGCGGTCCGCCACCGCTTCGCCGGCGCGGAAAACCCCGTTCTGTTTGAGCAGCTGGTCGACGAGAGTGGTCTTGCCGTGGTCGACGTGCGCTATTATGGCGATGTTTCTTACGTCTTGTCTTTTCATTACGTATATATGTCCTTAAAATTTTATACGAATCTTTTCATCTGTCTTGCGACGAGCCTGCCTTCATGAGCCGTGGCGAAACAGTAATATCCTCTCCGCAGACTGCCGGGATTTATGAGCCTTACGCCCGATATCTCGTCGTCGGACTGTATGTGAGTGTGCCCGTAAAACACGTGCGACGCTCCGCGTTCTTTTGCGAAAGCGGCGAGTTTTGTCAGCGACGACTTGACTCCGAAATCATGCCCGTGGGTCAACAGTATCTTTACGCCGTCGGCGTCGTCTATCGCATAGCTTTTGCCGAATACGGGATCGTTGTTGCCGGCGACCCAGACCAATTTTTCGCCGTAGGCGTATTCGAGAGTGCGTATCTCCCGCAGTCCGTCGCCGAGGTGGTATATCCTGTCCGCCTCGTCCAGAAGTGCGAAAAACTCGTCCGACGATGGCAGGAAACCGTGCGTGTCGGAAATAACGACGATATTCACAGCCCCAGTTTGCGTTTGAGGTCGGAAAGAGCCCTCGCGCGGTGGCTCACCGAATTTTTTTCGGCGGAAGAAGCCTGCGCGAACGTCTTGTTCAGCGCGGAGCAGAGGAATATCGGATCGTATCCGAAGCCGCCGTCGCCTCTGTATTCGTCTATTATCTCGCCTTCGACGCGGCCTTCGCCGACCGTTTCATTGCCGTCGGCGTCGATGAGCGCCACGTTGCTGACGAAGTACGCCCGTCTGTCGCGGGGATGCGTCTTTTCGCGTTCGCGAAGATTGCGGAGCAGGAGCGCGTTGTTCGCGTTGTCGTCGCACGGTTCGCCTGCGTATCTTGCGGAATATACGCCGGGCGCTCCGCCTAGACAAGGCACGCACAGTCCGCTGTCGTCGGCGACCACCGCGCAGTCGGGCAATAACTCGCGTATGCGGCGCGCTTTGATGAGCGCGTTTTCCGCGAACGTCGAACCCGTCTCTTCGATCTCGACCGAGATACCCATTTCTTTGAGCGAATAGATGTGTTCGAAGCGGTCCGCCAATATCTCGCGTATCTCCGCGAGCTTGTGCGCGTTGTTGGACGCCAGCACGCAGCGGGTGTCAGTCGTCATCGCTCTCGTCCTCCTTTTTCACGACTTCGACGGGCACTCGCGGCACGCGTTTGCGCACGGCGGCGGCGAAGTCGTCGTAATATTTCGGGGAGATGACGACGCGTTCGAACTTCGCCTGAGCCCCGGTCATTTCGTCTTTCAGATAGCCGTTCTTTTTGACTGTGTAGTAGAGCAGCATTATCGTCTTTTCGGCGTTGTATCTCACGAGTACGATATCGTCCCACGGGATAGTTTCGTAGAATATGCCTATATTTCGTACGATCCCCTTTTTGCCCAAGGCATAGCCCGAGAAAAACGCCGTCCATGCCATTATGACGGCGACGGCTGCAAGCACGGCGATAGCGACCGAATCGAGAGCGGGATCGGCGGAAGAAAGCCCCGCCGCGTGAGCCAGTCGCAGAGAGTTGACAACGATGCAGACCGATGCTATAATGATCAGCGCCGCGCAGCAGATATAGATCAATATCTTATGGCGGTAGACAAAACGCTTTTTCATAACGAATATTATAAACAAAAAACGGCGTAAAGACAACTAAAACGCGAGGCATGCGGACTTAACGA
The DNA here is from genome assembly GCA_018716085.1 of Candidatus Ornithoclostridium excrementipullorum. Lineage (GTDB taxonomy): Bacteria > Bacillota > Clostridia > Christensenellales > UBA3700 > Ornithoclostridium > Ornithoclostridium excrementipullorum. The sequence goes on from DVKK01000062.1 coordinate 12,581, forward strand.
TGATGTTCAGAAAGATTTCAGAGGCGGACAAACCTCTTATCGATTCCTATCTTGCGCGGACGAATTATCCGGGCAGCTATTATTCCATGCTGTATCTGAGCGGTTGGGACTTTTTCGATTTCGGCGGGAGCATGGAGATCGCGGAGGCGAACGGAGCGGTATACATACGCTTTTTGCCCAATCTCGCCAAAGAGGACGAGGAGACCGACAGCCGCGGTTTCGTCTATATGCCGCCGCTGACCGAAACGGGAAATTTCGCCGCCGCTACCGACGCTCTGCGCGAATACTGCCTGAGCGCGGGGCAGGAGTTTTACGTCACGTCATGCCGCCCCGAAGAATACGCGCTTCTCGACGGAAACGTCTATGCGATCGACGAAAAAAACGACTCGCGCGATTTTGCCGAATATCTTTACAAACCGTCCGATCTGATAACCCTTCCCGGGAAGAAGTATCACGCGAAACGCAACTTTATTTCGCGTTTTACCAACACATATCAAGGAAAATATGTTTTCAGGAGCTTTGAGGAACGCGACAGGCGGGGCGTTTACGATCTGTTCGGGATATGGAGCCGCAACAAGTCGTTCGACGGCTATCACGACAGCTCCAAAAACCAGGAAGCGCGCCTTGTCGCCAAGGCTTTGGACTATGTGACGAAATACGACGACTTTTTCGCCGACGTGATAGAGATCGACGGCGAGATCGTAGGGTTCGAGATGGGGGAGAGGCTTGCGTCGAACAACGGGATCGTCCATATCGAAAAGGGAAATATAGAGTACGACGGCGTATATCCGACGCTGTGCCAGGCTTTTGCCGCAAAGCATTTTGCCGACGTGAATTTTATAAACCGCCAGGAGGACATGGGGCTGGACGGTCTGCGCAAGTCCAAGCTGTCCTACCACCCCTGCGGCTTTGTCGAAAAGCGCATCATAGTATTGAGAGAAGCACGCTGAAACTTTTTCGCGACCGTCCGCAAGGACGGTTATTTTTTTGTGAAAAATACGGAAAACAAGGCGCATGAAAAACCTTGCGCTCGAAAGTTTTCCTTCCGTAATGCTCAGTAAAAGGTGGAACAACGCAAAGCGTTTATTTGCTTTTTGCGCGCATATGTGGTAGTATTATAAAAAAGTCAACCAAAGAGGTAGGATATGATAAAGAAGACGGCACGCGGAGTGTATCTCGTCGACGGTAAGCTGATCGACGAGGCTCAGGCGAAGGCGTACAATTTCGGCGAGGACGCACTGGCGGAGGCGTACAAGGGCACGATGGCTTATTCGGTACTTGCGGCGCACAACGTCGGCGAAGAGACCGCCAAGGGCAAACTGCTCAATATCAGATTCGACGCGCTCGCGTCGCACGACATCACCTACGTGGGCATAATCCAGACCGCAAAGGCGAGCGGTCTGCAAAAGTTCCCTCTCCCGTACGTGCTGACCAACTGCCACAACAGTCTTTGCGCGGTCGGCGGTACGATCAACGAGGACGATCACGTGTTCGGTCTGTCGGCGGCGAAGAAGTACGGAGGCATATTCGTTCCTCCGCATCAGGCGGTCATACATACTTATATGCGCGAGTGCATGAGCGGCTGCGGCAAGATGATCCTCGGCAGCGACAGCCATACGCGTTACGGCGCGCTCGGCACAATGGCGATAGGAGAGGGCGGACCCGAACTGGTCAAGCAGCTTCTGTCCCGCACTTACGACGTAAAATATCCCGACGTCGTCGCGATCAATCTCAAAGGCAAACCCCGCCACGGCGTGGGACCGCAGGATGTTGCGCTGGCGATAATCGGCGAGGTGTTCAAGGACGGCTTTGTCAAAAACAAGGTCATGGAGTTTATCGGCGACGGCATAAAGAATCTGCCGATCGAGTACCGCAACGGCATCGACGTAATGACGACCGAAACGACCTGTCTGTCCAGTATCTGGCGCACGGACGACGAAGAGGTGAAAAATTACTATGCGATCCGCGGCAGGATCGACGATTACAGGCCCGTCGCTCCCGCGGCGCTCGCTTACTACGACGCGGCGGTCGAGGTCGACCTGTCGCAGATAACGCCCAAGATCGCGCTGCCGTTCCACCCCAGCAACGTCTACGATCTCGAAGAGCTTATCGCAAATCCTTACGACGTTCTCTCCGAGGCGGAGAAAAAGGGCAGAGAACTGCTCGGCAACGACAAGCTCGACTTCCGTCTTACCGACAAGATAAAGGACGGCAAGGTCTTGGTCGAACAGGGCATAGTCGCGGGCTGTGCGGGCGGTACGTACGACAACGTCTATGAGGTCGCGAGCATAATGAAAGGCGCGAGCGTGGGCAGCGGAGCGTTCACTATGAGCGTCTATCCGTCCAGCACGCCTATCTACTACGACCTGCTCAGAAAGGGATGTATCGCCGACCTCGTCGAGGCGGGAGTCAACGTCAAGACCGCGTTCTGCGGGCCGTGCTTCGGAGCGGGAGACGTGCCCAACAACGGCGCTCTCAGCATAAGGCATACGACGCGCAACTTCGAGTCGCGCGAGGGCAGCAAGCCGGGCAACGGACAGATAGCTTCCGTCGCGCTGATGGACGCGCGTTCCATCGCTGCGACAGCGGCAAACGGCGGCGTGCTGACGAGCGCGGCGCAGGTCGATTACGACGACAGTATAGCGCCGTTCGAATACGACGCCAAGATATACGAAAGACGCATCTACAACGGCTGGACCAAGCCCGAGGAGAGCGAGCCTTTGCACTACGGCCCCAACATCAAGGACTGGCCCGAGGTCATAGCTCTGACCGATAACCTTATCGTGAAATTCGCCGCGGTCATACACGATCCCGTGACGACGACCGACGAGCTGATCCCGTCGGGAGAAACGTCGAGTTACCGCTCCAATCCGCTCAAACTGGCGGAATTCGCGCTCTCGCGCAAGGTGCCCGAATACGTGGGCAGAGCCAAGGCGATCGCAGCGGACGAAAAAGAACTGGAAAGAAGCGGAAAACTTCCCGCAGAATACCGCTCGGCGGTCGAGGCGAGCGGGCTCGGACTCGAAGGCAGCGTGTCCATAGGCAGCGGCGTATATGCCGTCAAGCCGGGCGACGGCAGCGCGAGAGAACAGGCGGCGAGCTGTCAGAGAGTGCTCGGCGGCGCGTGCAACGTGGCGAAAGAATACGCGACCAAGCGCTACCGCAGCAACCTCGTCAACTGGGGTATGCTCCCGTTCCTGTCCGACGACGATTTCGCCGACGGAGAGATACTCATCGTACCCGGAGTCAGAGCGGCGGTCGAGAGCGGCGCTACCGAGTTTGCGGCAAAAGCCGTCAAAGACGGCGCGGTGCGCGACGTGACCCTGCGTATGGAGCCGCTCACGGCTTCCGAACGCGATATCGTACTCGAAGGATGTCTGATCAATTACTACAAGTCGGGCAAATGACAAAACGGGAACTGCGCGCCGCCATAAAGGCGCGCATAGTCCCGATGAGCCGCGGCAGACGCGAAGAAAGCGCGCGTAAGATAGCGGAGAAACTGGCGGCGTTCGGCTGGAAAGGAAAGCGGATAATGCTGTATCGGGCGTTGGGCGACGAATTGGACGTCGCGCCCGCGGCAGACGCGCTTGCCGCAGACAACGAGGTCTTTTACCCCGCGGTCGACGGGGAGGATATGTTTGCGGTCGCCGACAGCGAGGATACGGAAACGGGCGCGTTCGGGATCGCACAGCCCGTCGGCGAGAGATTGAACGCCGCGGACGCAAGACTCGATATATGCGTTGTGCCTCTGCGCGCGTTCGACGCTTCCTGCGCGCGGCTGGGCAGGGGCAAGGGTTATTACGACAGATTTCTGCGCGGCGCGGACTGCTTTAAGGTGGGCGTCGCGTACGACGAACAGCAAACGGACGGGTTGCCGACCGAGCCGCACGACGTGCCGCTCGATATCGTCGTCACTCCGACGGAGATATATCGCAGATGAGAGTTATCGGCGGAAAACTTAAGGGCAGAAAACTTGTCTCGCCGTCGGGCGAGTCGATACGTCCCACTTCGGATATGGCGAAGCAGGGAATATTCAACGTGCTCCAATTCGATATCGAGGGGAGCAGGTTCGTGGATCTTTTCAGCGGCAGCGGAGCGATAGGTATCGAGGCGCTGAGCCGCGGCGCGGCGGAAGTCGTATTCTGCGACAACGGAAGAGAAGGGATATTGCTCACCGGCGAGAATCTCAGACTCGCAAAGCTTATCCCGAACGCGAAATACCGCCTTATGTCGCGCGATTGGCGCGATTGTCTGCGCGGGCTGTCGGGCAAGTGGAACTATATTTTCTGCGATCCTCCGTACGGAAGCGTGAGCGTCGGCGAGATAGCCGAAACGGTAAAGCGTTACGGATCGCTCGAAGACGACGGGTATCTCATTTACGAACACGATTCGGCGTACAAGACCGAGATACCGAGCGGATTCGAACTCGCGAAAAGCCGCAAATACGGCAGAATAACCGTAGACTATTACGCTCCGGCGGCGGACGTGTGCGCGCTTACGGGCAGTTTCGACCCGTTCACGTCGGGGCATCACGAACTGGCGAAAGAGGCGGCGCGCAGATACGGCGAAGTCGTGATCGCGGTCGCGGTCAACGAGGCGAAAAAAGGGCTGTTCCCGCTTAAGATACGCGCGGAGATAGCCGCGATGTCCGTGGCGGACATACCTTCCGCAAGAGTCGAGATATGCACGGGCATGGTTTGGGAATTCTGCAAACAGCGCGGGATAAAGACGATAGTGCGCGGTTGGAGGGACGAAAAGGATCTCGCCTACGAGCGTGAGATGGCGGACTTCAACAAGGAACACGGCGACATAGATACCGTGCTCATCCGCGCGGAGGACGAATACGCCGATATACACTCTTATAAGGTAAGAGAGGCGCTCGCGGACGGCTCGGATATAACTCCGTACGTCGTGCCCGCCGCGGCGGAACATATACGCGCGAAATACGAGGAAACGAGGAGGAGATAGAGATATGGATATGCAGATCGAAAGGCTTCTGGACAAGCTGGAAGAAGAGATCAGGGGCGGAAAACGCTCCGTGTTCGGCAATCTGCGCGCCGTGGACGACACGAAATGCCTGGAATACATCGCGAGCGTTCGCAGTATGCTGCCCAGTTCGATCACCGAGGCGAGAGTCATATTGCAGGAGCGGGACAGTATCCTCGACGACGCTCACGCGCAGGCGAGGGATATACTGTCAAAGGCGAGAGCGGACGCCGCGGAAATACTGTCCGAGAGCCGTATCCTCGACGAAGCGAACAGACGCGCAGACGAGATCGTCGGCGACGCGAGGCGCAGGGCGGACGACATCACCGCGGACTGTTATCAAGGTATAATGGATATGTTCGTCAGCGCCGAGAACAACTTGCGCGATTCCATGAAGATAGTGGACAAGAGCAAGCGCGAGTTGTACGAGTTGCTCTCCGGCGACGGGCGCAGATAAGATCAAAGCAACAGCGCCACCAGCGACGACAGCGCGACCGTGACGATCGCCTGCGTGAGTTTGGACAGCGCGAAAAAGCCCGTTTTTATTTTACAGGCGGAACAAAAGGCAAGAGATTGAAACGCGATCGAAAGGCCGCCGAAAGACAGCATTCCCGCAAGATAGGGGAGTGCTGTTTTCGTTTGCAGTCCCAGTTCGGACAGAAGCTTGCAGCCGCGGGTGAGTTCGATCGATCCGACGACGAGAGCTTCCGCTATATCCGGATCCTGACCGAGAGCGCCGAGCAATTTCCTCAGCGGGGAGGCGAGTGCGTCTACGGCTCCGATATCGGACAAAACGTCTATCACCATACTGAACACCGCGATATAGCCGCCCACAAGCAGTATCGAGGTTATCGCTTCGGTCATTCCCGACCCGAGCAGGCTGTCCGTACACGCGGGCGAAAATTCCGCTTTGGGCGCGGACGGGGTCTTGCGGCGGTAGATGAGCCCGTTAAACAGCGCGCCGATAAAATGGCACGCCATCGCGATATAGCCGAGCACGGGATCGCCGAACATCATCGTCCCCACCGTTCCCACGATGAACAGCGGTCCGGAAGTGGACGTGAATGTAGAGATGCAGCGGGCGTCGTCCGCGTCTATCACGCCCGATCTGTACATGTCGCCTATCAGCCGCGCGCCTACCGGATAGCCCGATACCACGCTCATCAGATATATGTATCCGCCGATCGGAGGCGCGTTGTACAGAGCTGCCACGGGGCGGCGGAGCGCTTTGCCCAGTACGCTCGCCGTACCCAGAGAAGTCAGAAGTTTGGTGAAGAAAAAGAATGGAAAAAGCGCGGGAGCGACGTTTGTCGCGAACAGCACCAATCCCGAGTATACGCTCGATATGCAGCGTTTCGGATCGAGGACGAGCGACACGGTGAAAAAGCAAACCAACGCGTTCAGAGCGATAGCCCCGGCGTTTTTCCGAATAAAACCCGCCGCTTTTATCATTCCGACGCGCATGCCCTCCTCTCTGCGGACGATTTCGACCGTCCCGTTTCGGGGACGTGGAGCCGCCGCGTTCAACGATAATCTATGCGAATAATACGGAATTTAGAAGAAAGGGTCAGACGAAACGCGCGTTTCTCGCAAACGGATAGCATACCGCCGAAAACAGCTCGTCTGCGCGGCGCGTGACGGAGAAGTCGTCGGCGAACGGCTCGAGATCGCGTCGCGTGGCGCATACCTCCGCGCTGACGGAGCCGAGCGTTCCGTCCGCCGTCCTGCGGTCGGCGGCGAGCAGATTCAGAAAGCGCACGGGGCGGTTTTTCAGTTCGTTATGGGAATAACGGTTGTCCAGAAGTATGTTGAGAGTCAGCCGTTTTATCCGCGCCATGGGATAACGTTTCACTTTGGCGAGAGCGAGGTATTCGTTCAGATCGACCGCGTTTTCCGCGGCTTTGGCAAGCCTGTCGGACAGCCCTTCCGAGTCGTCGTGAACGCCTTTCCGAGCATGCGGTACGAGATATTTTATCAGTGAAAGCAGCCTCTCGCTCCTGTGCCCGAACGACGCCGAAAGGCGTTTTGCCGACTGTACGGTAAATTCGGGCACGCCGCTCGCTTCACCGCCCGAAAGCAGGACTTCGCGTATCGACGACGACGTGGGAGCGGACGCGGCGTCGAACGGAGGACGCCTCACGGTGTTATAAGAAATTTTCCTGCCCGTGTCGATTATCGCCTTTAAATATTCTATGCCCAACACGTTGTTCGGAGAGGACAGAGCTTCCGCCGCCGCTGTTTCGTCCGAAGACGCGGCGCACGCCGCCGCGGCTTTTGCAAGCGCGGAAGGGTAGTTCATTCCGGTAGCGACGAGCCTTGCGGTCTCCGCGTTTGTCTTGTCCGATCCGAGCAACGCGACGGCGTTTTCGAGCGTGCCGACGTCGCCGCACTCGCTGCCGAAAAACAATTCGGTCTCTCCGCCGAGCGCACACGCGGCGTTTACGGCGCCGAAAGCGAACTGCGGCGCGCCCGAGAGCACGTATTCCGCAGGCAGTTCGAACACTGCGTCGGCTCCCGCTCTGACGGCGTGGACCGCGCGCTCGTATTTGTCGAACAGCGCGAGCTCGCCCCTTTGAACGACGCTTCCGCTCATTATGCAGACGACTCTGTCGGCGCCGCTTTCGCGCGCGGCGCGGAGCAGTGCGGCGTGTCCGTTGTGCAGGGGGTTGAATTCGCAGATCACGGCGGCGGTTTTCATTTCGTCTCCTTTTGCGCCATCGAAAACGTATTTATCTTTTTGACAAACGCTCCCTGGCGGATTATAATTATACCGTAACGACATTGTAAACCAAAACGCGGTAAATATAAAGCGTTTTTCGGAAGGAGTTATTTATGAACAAAATCGTGGCAGGTATCATCGACAAGGCAAAGACGCTGCGCAAGACGATCGTTCTCGCCGAAGGCGAGGAACCCAGGACCGTCAGAGCGGCGGAAATAATTTCCAAGAACGGTATAGCCGATATCATACTTCTCGGCAACAGGGAAAAGATCGCCGCGATCTATCCCGACGTCGACCTTTCGCTCGTCAGGATAGTCGATCCTCTCGCCGAGGATATCGAGGACTTCGCGAACGAATATTACGAACTGCGCAAGGCGAAAGGCATGACGCTCGAAGAGGCGCGCGTCCAGATGAGGAAGTACCTCAACTTCGGCGCGATGATGATCAGAAAGGGCATGGCGGACGGTATGGTCGCGGGCGCGATCAACTCCACGGGAAACGTGCTTCGCGCCGGACTTCAGATAGTCAAGACCAAACCGGGCATCAAGACGGTGTCCAGCTGTTTCATAATGTGCTTCGACGGCACTTATTACAAGGACAGGGATATAATGATATTCGGCGACTGCGCGGTCAACATCGACCCGACGGCGGAACAGCTTGCCGACATCGCCATCTCGTCGGTCGCTTCGGCGCGTTCGCTCGCGGGCATCGAGGATCCGCGCGTGGCAATGCTGTCTTTCTCGACGAAGGGCAGCGCGAAACACGCCAACGTCGACAAGGTCGTCGCCGCGACGGAACTCGTCAGACAGCGCGCGCCCGAACTGCCCGTGGACGGAGAATTGCAGCTCGACGCGGCGATAGTGCCGACCGTGGCGATGCTCAAAGCTCCCGGCAGCGAAGTGGCGGGCAAGGCGAACATACTCATATTCCCCGATCTGCAATCGGGCAATATCGGTTACAAACTCACGCAGAGATTCAGCGGCGCGACCGCGATAGGACCTATCTGCCAGGGCTTTGCGAAACCCGTCAACGATCTGTCGAGAGGCTGCACTTCCGACGACATCGTCGCGGTCGTCGCCATGACCGCCGTACAGGCGTCGCAGAACTGAATATAAGGAGGATATCATGAAGGTACTCGTACTCAATGCGGGCAGCTCTTCGCTCAAATACCAGCTCATCGAGACCGACGACGAGAAAGTGCTCGTCAAAGGCGGTATAGAGAGGATAGGCATAGAGGGCTCCAACCTCACGCAGAAGTCGGAAAAAGGCGAATACAAGGTCGAAAAACCGCTCGCCGACCATACGGAAAGTTTCGATCTGCTGATAGGGTGTCTGACTTCGCCCGCGTTCGGCGGAGTGCTCAAAGACATCTCCGAGATAGACGCGATAGGGCACAGAGTGCTCCATACGGGCACCGACTTCAAGGGGTCGGTCCTCGTCACGGACGGCAATCTCGCGATCCTGGAAAAGAATATCCCGCTCGGACCGCTTCATATGCCCGCAAACATCGCGTGCATAAAGTCGTGCATGAAAGTGCTTCCCGGAGTGCCCAACGTCGCGGTCTTCGATACGGCGTTCCATACCACTATGCCTGACAAGGCTGCCATGTACGCTATCCCGTACGAGGATTACGAACGGTACAAGATAAAGAGATACGGCTTCCACGGCACGTCGCACAAGTTCGTATCCGAAGAGGCGGTCGGATATCTGCGTTCCAAGGGACTTCCTTGGGATAAGATCGTCACCTGCCATCTCGGCAACGGCTCGTCGATCACGGCTGTCAAAGACGGAAAATGCGTCGACACCTCCATGGGCATGACTCCGCTGGAAGGCGTACCTATGGGCACGAGAAGCGGCGATATCGACGCTTCGGTCGTCGAGATGCTGTGCGATCGCAAGGGAATGACTCCTGCCGAAGTCACCCAGTACCTCAACAAGAAGAGCGGGTTCCTCGGGGTCAGCGGCGTCAGCAGCGACAGCCGCAACGTTCTCGCCGAGGCGGAGAAGGGCAATTACAGAGCCCGTCTTGCGCTGGATATGTTCACCTACCGCGTAAAGAAGTATATCGGCGCGTACGCCGCGGCGATGGGGGGACTTGACTGCATCGTCCTCACGGGCGGTATAGGAGAGAACAGCGCGCCTCTGCGCAAGGACATACTCGAAGGGCTCGAATTCCTCGGAGTCGTCGTCGACGCGGAGAGAAACGAGAAATGTCCCCGCGGGCGGATATTCGAACTGAATACCGACGGTTCGCGCGTCAAGATCCTCGTGATCCCGACCAACGAAGAACTGGTCATCGCGAGAGAGACCCGCGACATAGTGAAGAAAGCGTAAACGGTGAACCGCGTATAAACGGCGCGCGCAAACGCGAAAAAGAGAGAAAAATCATTTGACAAACCTTGCGAAACATTCTATAATATGACAGCAACGTTTGACGAATAAGACTAAGGAGGTGTCCGAAGATGGCAGTACCTAAGGGAAAAATATCCAAAGCGAGAAAACATTCCAGGTCGGCGAACTGGAAGCTGTCCGCACCGGGACTGGTCGAGTGCCCGCATTGCCACGAGCTCAAGCTCAATCACAGAGTATGCGACAACTGCGGCTATTACGACGGCAAGGAAGTCGTGGAGCAGAAAACGAAGAGCAGCAAGTAACGCATTTGCAGAGGCGGAACGGCTACCGTTCCGCCTTATTTATTTTCGACGCAGGTCTACGGACTTGCCGTTTTCGTATTTATAGGGTATAATCGTATTTATTCAGCGAGGTGAAACATGAAAGTTATCGTAGATTGTCACGGAGCCGATCTCGGCGTGCCCGCAGCGGTGGAAGGCGCTTTGCTCGCGCTTTCGGGATCGCCTACTCTCGAAGTCGTGCTCTGCGGCAGAAGGGAAGAGATAAAAGCCTGCCTGGACGGTAAGAATTACGACTCGGCGAGACTTTCGATAGCGGACGCGGGGGAGCCGGTCACCAACGACGACACTCCCACGGTCGCCGTGAGGCGCAAGAAAGACAGTTCTATGGTGAGAGCTCTCACGATGCTCGGAGAGGGCGGCGGCGACGCGGTCGTCAGCGCGGGAAACACGGGCGCTCTGCTCGTCGGAGTCAATATCCTCGTCAAATGCGTGAAAGGGGTGAAGCGCGCGACTATGGCGAGCGTCGTCACGTCGCTCAAAGGTACGCCTACGCTTATCGCGGATATGGGCGCAAACGTGGACTGCAAACCGGAAATGCTGTTTGCGTTCGCCGTAATGGGCAGCGAATATATGCGCAGAGCTTTGGACGTGGATTCTCCCAAAGTCGCCCTTCTCAGCAACGGAAGAGAGAAAGAAAAGGGCAACGCTCTCAATCACGCCGCATACGAACTGCTCGAAAAGGGAACATTCGATTTTATAGGGAACGTCGAACCTACCGATCTGATGACAGGGGAGGCGGACGTGATAGTTACCGACGGCTTTGCCGGCAATATGACGATAAAGGCGTACGAAGGTATGGGCAAGGCGATGATGTCGGTGATCAAGGAGGGCATCATGTCCGGCGGCGTCAAGTCCAAGTTGGGATATCTGCTGCTCAAAGACGTGCTCAGACAGGTCAAAAAGAAATTGTCCGCGGACGAGGTCGGAGGCGCGGTGTTCCTCGGGGCGAGAGGCGTCGTGGTCAAGACCCACGGAGCGAGCACGGCGGAGAGTTACCGCAAATCCGTGCTCAACGCCGAAGAGCTCGCAAAGAGAAATATACCGAAAGCGATGGAAGAGGGTATGGCGAAATATGAATATTCAAACGATTGAGAAAAACATAGGTTACGTCTTCAAGGACAAAGAGCTGTTGCGCGAAGCGCTGACCCACAGCTCTTATTCGTTCGTCCACGGCGGCAGGAATTACGACAGGTTGGAGTATCTCGGGGACGCGTTGCTCGATTTTACGGTCGCCGAGGAATTGTACAGACGTTTTCCCGAAGCCGACGAGGGAGAACTTACCCGCAGGAGGGTCGCGCTCGTATCCGAAGAGCCGCTTATCGGCGTGTCGAAAAGACTGGGGCTGGACAAGGAGATGGCGGTACAGCCGCACCATAAAGGCAAAGGCGCGGTCTTTTCCGACGTGTTCGAATCGGTCGCGGCGGCGATATATCTGGACGGAGGTATAGACGAGGCAAAGGCGTTTATACTGCGTTCTCTGTCCGACGCGATGGACGGCGCTTCCGACGCGGAAGAAACGGAGGGCAAGACCGCTCTTTACGAGAAATACGGCAAGGAAGGGGTCGAATTCGTACTCGAAGACAGGAGCGGCCCCGCTCATGCGCCGCGTTTCACGATCGCTCTGTACGTGGGAGGAAAGTTTGCCGCCCGCGCGCAGGCAGGCTCCAAAAAAGGCGCCGAGAAGGAGTGCGCCAGACTGTTTTTCGAAAAGGAAAACGCAGACAGTTAGTTACTCGGGATCTCAGGGCGGTTCTTTGTCGGAGCGCCCGTACGAAAATAACGCGCACGTTAATTGCCAACGCGCGCGCTAAATGTTATAATATTTACAATATCCGTATTATTGCGCAAAGCGCCCGCCCGAGGGCGACGGGAGAAGTATGAATCTGAAAAAATTCGAAGTGTCGGGATTCAAATCGTTTGCCGACAAGCTGTCCATAGAATTCGACGACGGAGTTACCGCCATCGTCGGTCCGAACGGCTGCGGCAAAAGCAACGTCGTCGAGGCGTTTAGGTGGGTGCTCGGAGAACAGGCGCCCAAAAACCTCCGCGCTTCCAAAATGACGGACGTCATTTTCAACGGCACCGAAAAGCGCAAATCCCTCTCTTTCTGTCAGGTATCCCTTTACATAGACAACTCCAACCGCATTCTGCCCAAGAGCGCGTTCGACGAGGTGATAATCTCGCGTAAGCTGTACAGATCGGGGCAGAGCGAGTATCTGCTCAACAACGAGACCGTAAGGCTTGCGGACATACTCGATCTGATCCGCGACACGGGATTGGGCAAGGACGGATACAGCATCGTCGGACAGGGTAAGATCGACGAGATCATGAATGCGAAACCGGAAAACAGGCGCAGCATTTTCGAAGACGCCGCGGGTATACTCACTTACAAAAAGCGCAAAAACGACACTCAGAATAAGCTCAATTCCGCCAACGACAGTATCGAAAAGCTTTCGCTTATCATGGGCGGGCTCGAACGTCAGCTCGGCCCTCTGGAAAGACAGAGCGAAGCGGCAAAGAAATATCTCGCCATAAGGGACAGACTGCGCGTTCTCGAAGTCAACGAGTATCTGCACAGGTGCGACACGGGCGAGGAACAGAAGGAAAAGGTAAGGCAGAAGATAGCGGGACTTGCCGAAGAACTTGCCGGGGTGGAAAGCGGCGTTGCGGACGTCGAGAGGGAGTATACCTCGAAGATGATAGAGCGCCGCAACATAGACGTACATATCGGCAAACTTCGCGACGAACAGACTCGTCTTGCGGTCGAACAGGAATCCGTCCGAGGCAAGGGCAACACGCTCGCCGAGCGTATATCCGGTCTTAACGAGCAGAAGAGGGCGAGCGAGCAGCGCGCCGTGTCTTTGGAAGAACAGCTC
>DVKK01000063.1 GCA_018716085.1 Candidatus Ornithoclostridium excrementipullorum
GTGCAGTTCCACCCCGAAGCGTGCGGGGGCCCGCTCGACACGAGATTTTTGTTCGATAAATTCATAGCCAGAATGGAGGAGAAGAAGTAATGCCGCTCAATAAGGATATACACAAAGTCATGGTCATAGGCTCCGGTCCTATCGTCATAGGACAGGCGGCTGAATTCGATTATGCGGGTACGCAGGCTTGCCGCGCGCTCAAAGAGGACGGGCTCGAAGTCGTACTCGTCAACTCCAATCCCGCTACGATCATGACCGACAACGCGGTCGCGGACAGGATATACATAGAGCCGCTCACGCTGACTACGGTCAAGAGGATAATAGAGAAGGAAAGACCCGACAGTCTGCTGTCCACCATGGGTGGTCAGATGGGGCTTACGCTGTCCATGCAGCTCGCCAAAGAAGGCTTCCTCGACAAGATGGGAGTAAGGCTGCTCGGCGCCGATCCCGATACGATCGACAAGGCGGAAGACAGGCAGATGTTCAAAGATACTCTCGAGAGCATCGGCGAGCCCGTCATTCCGTCCAAGGTCGTCAACGATCTGGATTCCGCGGTGCAGGTCGCACGCGAGATAGGCTATCCCGTCATCGTCCGTCCGGCATTCACGCTCGGCGGCACGGGCGGCGGTATCGCCGACGACGAAGAGGATTTCCTCGAAATAGCGGAAAACGGACTGCGCAGTTCGCCTATACACCAGATCCTTGTCGAAAAGTGCATAAGCGGCTGGAAGGAGATCGAGTTCGAGGTCATGCGCGACAGCAAGGGCAACGTCATCACCATATGCAGTATGGAGAATTTCGATCCGGTCGGCGTGCATACGGGCGACAGTATCGTCATCGCTCCCACGGTCACGCTCGCTGACAAGGAATATCAGATGCTTCGCAGCGCGGCGCTGAAGATAATCGACGCGCTCAAAGTCGAAGGCGGGTGCAACTGCCAGTTCGCGCTCAAACCCGACAGCTTCGAATACGCCGTCATAGAGGTCAACCCGAGAGTGTCGCGCTCTTCCGCGCTCGCAAGCAAGGCGACGGGATATCCGATCGCAAAGGTCGCGGCAAAGATCGCGATAGGCTATACGCTCGACGAGATAAAGAACGCCGTGACGGGCAAGACATACGCATGCTTTGAGCCTGCTCTCGACTACGTAGTCGTCAAATTCCCGAAATGGCCGTTCGACAAATTCTTCTACGCCAGCCGCAAACTGGGCACTCAGATGAAGGCTACGGGAGAGGTCATGGCGATAGGCACCACGTTCGAACAGGCGATCATGAAGGCGGTAAGAGGCGCTGAAATATCGCACGATACGCTCAACAGCGACAAATTCGCCGCGTACGGCGACGCGCAGCTTGCGGACAAGCTCCGCGACGTGGACGACGAGCGTATTTTCGTGGTCTACGAATCTCTGAAAAGAGGCGTCACCGTCGACGAGATCCACAACGTCACCAAGATAGACAGATGGTTTTTGAGCAAGCTCGCAAAGCTGGTCGCGCTCGAAGAGAGAATGAAAAAAGAACCGCTTACCGACGAGCTGTATCTCGAAGCCAAGAAGATGGGATACCTCGATAGATCCATCGAGAAGATCAGCGGCAAGAAGATAGCGCACAAGCGTTACGCTTCTTACAAGATGGTCGATACCTGCGCGGCAGAATTCAAGGCGGAGACCCCGTACTTCTATTCCACGTTCGACGACGAGAACGAGGCGGAGGAGTTCCTCGCCGAGCATCCGTCCGACAAGAAGAAAGTCATAGTTTTCGGATCCGGTCCGATAAGGATAGGTCAGGGCATCGAGTTCGACTATGCGTCCGTCCACTGCGTATGGGCGCTCAAACGCAAGGGATACGAGGTGGTCATCGTCAACAACAATCCCGAAACGGTGTCCACCGACTTCGATACGGCGGACAGACTGTATTTCGAGCCTTTGACCGACGAGGACGTGCTCAGCATCATCAATACCGAGAAGCCGTACGGCGTCGTCGTCGCGTTCGGCGGACAGACGGCGATCAAGCTTACCAAGATGCTCAAACGCGAGAACATCCGCATATTGGGCACTCAGGCCGAAGACATCGACGCCGCCGAAGACAGGGAGAGATTCGACGAACTGCTCGAACAGCTGCAGATCAAGCGTCCTAAGGGCTTTACCGTCATGACCAAAGAGGAGGCGCTCAAAGTCGCCAACGAGATCGGTTACCCGACTCTGCTCCGCCCGTCGTACGTGCTCGGCGGACAGAACATGACCGTATGTTACAGTGACGCCGACGTCATCGAATACATGGACGTCATACTGTCGCAGGAGATCGAGAACCCCGTGCTCATAGACAAATACCTCATGGGCAAGGAGCTGGAAGTCGACGCGATATGCGACGGCGAAGATATACTTATCCCGGGTATCATGCAGCACGTCGAGAGGACAGGTATCCACTCCGGCGACTCGATAGCCGTATATCCCGCATGGAACATAGGCGACGAAATGACCGAGAGGATCATCGATTGTTCCAAAAAACTCGCGCTGTCGCTGCATACTCTCGGACTTGTCAACATACAGTATCTCATCTATCACGACGAACTTTACGTGATAGAGGTCAATCCGCGCAGCAGCCGCACGATCCCATATATCAGCAAGGTCACGGGCGTGCCCATGGTGGATCTTGCGACGAGGGCGATCCTCGGCGAAAAGCTCAAAGATATGGGGTACGGCACGGGGCTTTATCCCAATTCGCCGTACGTTGCGGTCAAGGTGCCGGTGTTCTCGTTCGAGAAACTGACCAACGTGGATACGCAGCTCGGCCCCGAGATGAAGTCCACGGGCGAGGTGCTCGGCATTGCCGGCACGCTCGAAGAGGCGCTGTTCAAAGGTCTTGTGGCGGCGGGTTACCGTATGAAGAAGAAGGGAGGAATATTCATCACCGTGCGCGACCAGGACAAGGGAGAGATAGGCGAGATAGCGCAGAAGTTCGAAGAGCTGGGCTATACGCTTTACGCTACCGCCGGCACGGCGAAGGTGCTGCGCGATCTGGGACTCGACGTCATCGTCGTGGACAAGATACACCAGAACGCCGAACACAACAATCTGACTCTGATAGAGAGCGGAAAGATACATTACATCATCTCCACGTCGTCCAAGGGCAAACTCCCCACGCGCGACAGCGTGAAGATAAGGCGCAAAGCGGTCGAACGCGCGATCCCGTGTCTTACGAGCATCGATACCGCCAATGCGGTCGCCAACAGTCTGATGAGCAGATATTCCGAGTTCAATACCGAATTGGTCGACATCAACAGGCTCAGAACGGGTAAGACACTGCGCAAATTCACCAAGATGCACGGCTGCGGCAACGACTATATCTATTTCGATTGCATGGAGAATCCCGTCGACAGCCCCGAAATGCTTGCGATCAGGCTTGCGGACAGACATACGGGCATCGGCGGCGACGGCGTGATACTCATCTGCCCGTCCAAGGTCGCCGACGCGCGAATGAGGATGTTCAATCTCGACGGAAGCGAAGGCAAGATGTGCGGCAACGGCATACGTTGCGTAGCCAAGTATCTTTACGACAACAACATAGTGCGTAAGCGCGAATTCGACATAGAAACGCTTTCCGGAGTACGCCGCGTCAAGATCAGGACGCAAAACGGCGACGCGACCTATATCACCGTGGATATGGGAAAGGCGGAACTCGCTCCCGAGAAGATCCCCGTGGCGCTCGAAGGCGGTAAGGTCGTCGGCGAGAAAGTAAACGTGGGCGGCGGAGAACAGGCGATCACCTGCGTGTCGATAGGCAACCCGCATTGCGTGATATTCGTCAGACACCTCGACAACTACGACGTCGCCGGCGTGGGCGCGGCGATCGAAAACGATCCGCTTTTCCCCGAAAGGACCAACGTAGAGTTCGTCAAGGTGATAGACGATCACACTCTCCGCATGAGAGTATGGGAAAGAGGCAGCGGAGAGACGCTTGCCTGCGGCACGGGCGCCTGCGCGGCAGCAGTCGCCGCGGTCGAAAACGGATTCTGCCCCAAGGGCGAAGATATAATAGTCAAAGTGCCGGGCGGAGATCTTAAAGTCAAATATACCGTCAAGACCGTTTATCTGACGGGCACCGCGGTAAAGGTATTCGACGGGGAAGTCGAGATCTGATAAAGTAAAGGAGGCAGCTATGACGGAGATCAACAGGACAGAATACGGCAAGTACGGTGCCTGCGTCGAAATAACGGACGGAGTGCGCAGTATGCTCGTCACTACGGACATAGGACCGAGGGTGATCTTCTTCGGCATGAAGGGCGGCGCCAACATCATGTTCGAGGATAAGAACGACGACATAAACAAGAGCGGACAATTCTTCGACAAGAATCTGCCGGGCAAAGGAGGCTGGCATATTTACGGCGGACACAGACTGTGGAAGTCCCCCGAGTATATGGACACCTATTATCCCGACAACGCTCCCGTTGCGGTGGAAACGCTCTCCGACGGCGCGGTATTCACGTCCGAGCCGGAGCTTACGACAAAGTTACAGAAGAGCGTGAAAATAACCATGGCGGACGACGGCACCGTGACGTTGGAACACAAGATAACCAACACCGGCAAGGAAAAAACCGGCAAGATCGCGCTTTGGGCGCTGACCGTTATGGATAAGGGCGCTAAGGGCGAATTCAGGTTGTCGTCTGCCGATACGGGATTTTTGCCCAACCGCAATCTCGTTTTTTGGTCGTACAGCGACCTGACGGACGACAGGTTTTTCACCGACGGAAAAAAGGTCACGCTCGACTGGAAGGACAGACCTCCGTTCAAACTCGGCGCACGCGTCGACGACGGCAAACTGGTGATTCGTACGAAAGGGCTCGTCTTTACCAAGAGATTCGGCTGCGTAGACGGCGCCGAATATCCCGATATGCAGTGCAATGCGGAGCTTTATACCAACGAACTGATGTTCGAGGTCGAGAGCCTTTCTCCTTATACGGAACTCGCTCCCGGCGAAAGCGCCGTACATACCGAGGTGTGGACGCTCGATAAAGAGTAATGCGCAGAAATGCGAAAGCCTGCCGCCGAACGCGGCAGGCTTTTTTTATTTTTCGGGTAATCGACAACACCCGAGGAAGAACATGGGCGCAACGGCTCGTATAGATAGGGCGACTGCGTCTGCCGACAACGGACGCACTCTGAGTTCCGAAAACCGATCGCCGGCATAAAAGCTATGGACCGATCGGCGATGGATTTTGTTCGATAAGCAGGGAAGTACGATGTTATTCGTTAAGGATATTCAAGCCGAAGACTGTAAAACTTCTTCGGGGCGTCAATTCGAGGCAAATTCTCTGTCGGCGGCTGCGAGAGCGGACGCTATGACCTTGTCCATGTCGAGATAGCGGTAATCGCCGAGACGTCCTCCGAAGATGACGTTTTTCTCGTTCTTCGCGAGCGCGCGGTACTTGTCGGCGAGGGCTTCGTTGCGGGAGTCGTTCACGGGATAATACGGTTCCGCCCCTTCGGTCATCGGCGCGGGATATTCCCGCGTGATAACGGTCCTGTCTGTCACGGCTTTTTCGAAGTGTTTGTGTTCGATTATACGCGTATAGGCGGGCTCGCGGTCGGTATAGTTTATCACGGCGTTTCCCTGGAAGTCGGGCATATCCAGCACTTCGGTCTCGAAGCGCAGAGAGCGGTACTCCAACGCTCCGAATTTTTTGCCGAAATATTCGTCCAGAGCTCCCGTAAATACGGTCTTGGAAGCGACTTGCTCAAGCGCGGCTCTGTCCGCAAAATAGTCCGTATCGGTGCGTACGTCCGCGTTTTCGAGCAATTTGTCGAAAAGCACGTTGTATCCGCCTTCGGGGATACCTTGGCGGCGGTCGTTGAAATAGTTGTTGTCGAATGTGAAGCGCAGGGGGAGTCTGCCGATGATGAACGGCGGAAGTTCGGTCGCTTTGCGTCCCCATTGCTTTTCCGTGTAGCCTTTGACCAAAGTATTATATATGTCGGGACCGACCAACGACAGAGCCTTTTCTTCGAGATTGCGAGGTTCTCTGCCGAGGTACGGAGCGGTCTGTTCCGCGATCTTTTCGCGCGCCTGCCGAGGGGAGGTAACGCCCCAGAGCGCGTAAAACGTATTCATATTGAAAGGCATGCTGTACAGCCTGCCTTTGAAGAAGGCGTAAGGGGAGTTTACGAAGTTGTTGAACCGAGCGAGCGAATTGACGTATTCCCAAACTCTTTCGTCGGAAGTGTGGAATATGTGCGCGCCGTATTTGTGCACGTTTATCCCTTCGATCTTTTCGCAGCGGCAGTTGCCTCCCGCGGCGCTTCTCTTGTCTATCGCGAGCACGCGTTTGCCCCGTTTTGCCGCTTCGTGAGCGAATACCGCTCCGAAAAGTCCCGTGCCTACGACGAGATAGTCGTATTTCATTGCGCGTCCTCTTGCGAAGCCTCGCCGTCGATACCGGGCGCGTTTTCCGCGTCCGCGTCCCCTCCGCCGTTATCGGAAGTTTCGTCCACCGACGCAGCCGCCTGCGCCGCCGGCGCGGACAAAAGTCCCAGCGACGAGGAATCGGTAGTTTTCGATCGGGATACCGAATTCCATTTCGGCTTGGAGAAAACTCCGCAGGTGATCGATATCGCGTAGATTATCATAAAGAGGGGAAAGCTCAGTATGACGGGGATCATCTGTCTGAAAGTCGCCTTTATGCGTTTGCGTTCGAGCACCGTCACCAACAGCGCCTGTAATATGAACGGAAGGACAAAAGCGCAGGCGAGTATTATCGCCACGTTGATAAGGGCGTTGTTGCCGTACGCTATGTCGCCGATCGCATAATGATAGATGATGTCGTAGCCGTAATACAGCGGCACCCATGTGCAGCACAGCACCGCGATCGGTATGAACAGCAGATTGAGGAACATATCGACGTACGACCAGCCGAACTTCGTGAAGAACTTGAAGAAGCACGGGATGCCCTGCGTGAAGAACAGGTTGAACAGACCCTTGCCCAGTCTTTTGTTGCGGTTGAACGTGTCCTTGATCGTCGTGGGTTGATCTTCGTATACGACGGCGTCGTGTACGTATTTGGTCTTTATGCCTTCGCGCAGACGCTTCATGGAGAATTCCGCGTCGTCGGACGAGGAGAGACAGTCCCATCCTCCGTGCTTGCGGATGATGTCCGCCGAGAACATCATGCCCGCGCCGCCGAGCATCTGCGACGTCCCGAGGAACGATCTTGCCTGGCAGGCAAAACGGCAGTCGCGGATATACCACAGTCCCGAAATGCCCGATACTATGTTTTCGGTGATGTTCTTGCTGTTGGAATAGCCTCTCGCGCTCTGCACCCCTGCGTCGAAGGCGTCGTTCATCTTGGATATGTAATCGGGCTCCATCAGGTTGTCCGCGTCGAACTTGATGAAAAAGTCGTAAACGTCGTAACTCTCGAGTATCTTTTCGAAACCGTATTGCAGGGCATAGCCCGCCTTTTTGTGTTTGGGATCGTCGTCGAAATGTTCGAATACGACGGCTCCCGCCGCTCTCGCGATCTCGGCGGTGTCGTCGGTGCAGTTGTCCGCGACTACGAATATGTCGAAAAGTTCCTTGGGATAGTCCTGAGCGAGCAGACACCTTATCGTATCGCCTATGACAGCCGATTCGTTGCGCGCGGGAATGATGATGCCTACGCGGTGCTTTTTCTCTGCGGGTTTGTATTTCTTGGCGGGAAGCCAGAATACCAGCGTATACAAGAACTGGACCGTGAACGCGATCGAGAGTATCGCCACGAGCACGTAGTTTATCCAGTACAGAATTTCGTTAAACAACTCCATTTCTTTCTCTGTCCCCATGTTGCGCGGGGGCTTCCCGCGGTGCGGGCGCCGAGCGCGCGAACTTTATTTCAGTATAACATCGATTTATCCGCAAGTCAACCGTATGCTACTATGTGTACGAAAAACCTCAAAAGACGAATATCTTTCCGCAAAAACGGCGTGAAAAAGCGGACGGATGATCCCGTCCGCAGATATGTAACTTAAAGCGTTTTGTAAGGAAAACTTACACGGAGGCAGATTTTTCGTTATTTTCCGCGTCGAATTCCGCGGTGGCGTTCACGACGTTGACGATCATCTCGAAGCTGTCGTCCAGCACCGACTTGTCCAGATTCTCCACGGTGTCGTTGTAGGTGTGGTAGTAATCCGTGGTAGTCGGGTTCTGCGCGCAGAGAGTGACGGTCCTGATACCGGCTCTGATGAACGGTGTGGAATCGCACCCGCCGGCGGGGTTGAGGATCACGCCCGGTTTGAGATCCATATCGTTCATGACTTTCAGACATACGTCGCGCAGTTCGGGATCGAAACGCGATCCCAGCCACGCGTCGCCCATGACCACGCTGAAATAGTCGCGGTCGCGGAAAGAGTCGAGATTGAGCACGTAGGTGCGCTCTCCCATAAGCGAGGGGTCGCCCTTGTGAGCCTGTACGAATGCCATCGCGCCTTTGAGCGACGCCTCTTCCGCACCCATGCCCGCCGCAACTATGCGGCAGTTTTCGGGAGCCTTATCGGGGTTTGCGTAAAAGTATTTCAGTACGGCGGCGCAAAGTCCGACCCCGGTCATGTTGTCCATCGCGCCGGGAGAGGCTTTGGATTTGTCCCACGTCAGATACATGCACAGCCAGTAGCATCCGGGAAGACAGAGCAGGGGCAGGAAGTAGAGCACTATCGTGAATACCTGTGCGGAAGTGAACGATTCCGCGGTGGCGAGTTCGCCTATATACATGAAGCTGTACATCCCCATGCCTGCGGCGATCGCGCTCATCACCATGAGGGCGAGCACGCTGACCACTCCGATGACGGTTTTCAGTATCGCCGTCTTGGGATTTTTTACCGACAGCTGCCAGCACCAGCTGCTGTCGTTGTGCGCGGACAGGATTATCGTGCGTTCGACCTTGCCGCTCAGAGGCTCGAACGTGTTATATACGTTCTGCGAAGGTTCTTTCTTGAAGAGGAAATCGAGCTTGCCCGAGTATGTGAAAACTTGCAGTATCGCGATGACCAACGTGAGAAGAGTGCTGACAAGACTGGCGAAAGGGGTAACGTAGTACAGCGCGAAAGAGATGATCCCCAAAAGTCCGAGTATCGGGATCGCGGCTATCGACGCCCGCGGCGCCATGACGAATTTTTCCGTCACCGAAGGCTTGCCTGCGATATCGGCGAGTTCGTCCGCTATCATCGCGGCGCCCTGCGCCTCTTCCGGCGAACCGGGAAGTCTCGGTCCCGTCGTGTCTATGACCTTTTTCGCAAAGTCGTAGACGTATTGCCCATACTGTGTCTTTTCTTCCATAAACAGGCACTCCTCAAAATTTTTATAGTTAATTATAACACAGCGCGGGGCAGTCTTCAACAGGTTGCGCCGTTCTTTTTTCGTTTTCGGCAATGTTCTACACGGCGGGGAGTAACGGGCACGGAGAGGCGGGCAGCCGTTCGGACAGAGGACGTACGCGCGCCGTATCGGCAGGATCCTCGCGCGGTCGGCGGCAGCGCGTATGGGCGACGAATCGGGAATCTCGCCCGCCGACGTCGCCGCGGGGCGTATCATATAGGTAACTTGCAAAGCCGATTTGACGAATAATTCCCCGCGAAGGCGCATTTGGGGTATAAAATACGCGCGAAAAAAAGGATTTCGTATTGACACCCGACAAAAGGCTGTGATAAAATCAATTTAACAGAATTTTCAAGGCTGTAAGGAGGCAAATTAATGAAAGTTACCTACAAACCACTCGAAGGCAAAGCCGAAGCCCATTACGGCGTTACCCGCTGGGCGAACGCGCAGGAGATCAACCAAAGTCTCAAAGAGCTCACGGATAAGAATATTTACAGCATTCCCAAGGCTGAATACGAAAAGATCTGCAAGGAATATTACGACGTCAAGTGCGCCAAGTCCAAGGAGATAACCACCGAGGCAAAGAAGTACATTCCCGGCGGCGTGCAGCACAATCTCGCTTTCAACAAGCCGTTCCCGATGTGCATGACCAAGGCTGAGGGCGCTTACCTCACCGATATAGACGGCAACAAGTACATCGACTTCCTGCAGGCGGGCGGTCCGACCATTCTGGGCAGC
>DVKK01000064.1 GCA_018716085.1 Candidatus Ornithoclostridium excrementipullorum
GCGTATGCGCAGCTTACGGGAAGACAGAAGAGGATAGTGGAAGAGTTGGTGTCCTCCCTTGCGGATATGAACAATCACAGAGGTTGAAACGGAGATAAGACCGCGCCCGCAAGGGCGCGTTTTTTTCAGCGCCGTTGCGGCATATAACGGCAATACGGCGTCTGCCGATAAAAAGGCTTGAAAATCGGATATTGACAATAATTTAACACGGGTGTATCATAATAAATAAGAAAGCGTAAGGAGGATAAAATGGACAGATACGACGCAGTAGTCATCGGCGCCGGCAACGGCGGTCTGGTGGCGGCGATCAGGTTGCTGCAAGGCGGAGCGAAAGTGCTTTTGGTGGAAAAGCACAATCTGCCCGGCGGATTTGCGACCAGTTTCCGCAGAGGGCGGTTTGAGTTCGAGGCTTCTTTGCACGAATTGAACGACTTCGGGCAGAAAAACAACGGCGGCGACGTAAGGGATCTGTTCGACAGTCTCGGAGTTACGGACAAGATCGAATGGCACCCCATTCCCGAGGCGTACAGGCTCATATCGCGCAAGCCGCGGATAGACGTCACGATGCCTTTCGGCATACAGGCGTTTATCGATAAGATGGAAAAGGAAGTTCCCGGCAGCCGTAAGTCCGTCGAGAGATTCTTTCAGTTGGCGGACGAAACGAGAAAGGCGCAGGCTTACACCAATTCCCGAAACGGCGTAGTCGATTCCAAGATCATGGTCAGGGAACACGGCAACTACGTTCGCACGGGTTCGTATTCCGTCAACGAAGTGCTGGATTCCATAGGAATGCCGCAGAGAGCGAAAGACATAATCACCGCGTATTGGTGTTATCTGGGCGCGCATTGCGACGATCTCAGCTTCTCTCACTATGCTTCGATGGTGATAAGATATATCTCCCGCGGAGCGATGATGCCCAAGATGAGGTCTCACGAAATATCGCTCGCGTTGTGCGACAGGATAAGAGAGCTGGGCGGAGATATATGGTTCAATACCGAAGCCGTGAAGATCGTTACGGGCAAAGACGGCGGAGTCGAGGGCGTGGTGCTTGCGGGCGGCAGAGAGATAAAGACCCGTCACGTCATAGCGAACTGTTCTCCGCATATAGTCTACGGCAAGATGATGGACTCCGTTCCCGAAAAAGTGGTCCGCGCGACAAACGCGCGCAAATTCGCGGGAAGAGGCTTTACGATGTTCCTCGGACTGAATAAGAGCGCCGACGAACTGGGGATAGACAATCACAACTATTTCCTCTATGACACCATGGACAGCGCGGCGCAGTACGAACTCATGAAGAAGATAGACACCAACAGCGTGCAGGCGACGGTGTGTCTTAACAGGGCGTATCCGGAGTGTTCGCCTCCCGGCACGAGCATGATGTATTTCACCACGCTTTATATGTCGGACGACTGGGGCGGGATATCTCCCGAGGATTACGCGAAGACCAAGGAAAAGGTCGCGAACATGATGATCGACCGTTTCGAAAAGGATACGGGCGCCAAGATACGCGACAGCATAGAGGAGATATCCGTCGCAACGCCTATGACCTACGCAAGATATTGCGGGCATCCCGAGGGCGGCATATACGGTTACGAATCGCAGTATTGGGACGGGCTCAATCCCAGACTGCAGATGATGGCGCACGATCACATGACGCGCGGACTGCGTTTCGCGGGAGGTTTCTCGATGAGATTGTCCGGCTATTCCAGCGCCTATTTCTCCGGAGATATCACCGGAAGACAGACGGTAGGCGACATCAGGAAGGAGGGCTGAACCGTGGCATACAAATTCAAAAGACAGATATTCGGATTTATGGATCTTCTCCGTTTCAAGAAGATGGTCCCCAAGCGAGAGGAAAAACTCGCAACGGCGCCCGCGACTCCGCTGCCTAAGACTTACAGGGTCAACGAAACCGCAAAGATCCTGCACCCCGGCAACAGAACGGCGAAACTCGTAGCGGTAGAGCAGGTCACGCCCGACACGAAGACTTACGTTTTCGAAACGGAGAAGCCGTCGATGTTCCGCGCGGGACAGTACGTGTCCGTAAGACACGAGATAGACGGCAGCGTGGTCAGCAGACCTTATGCGATATCTTCGTCGCCGTTTGCCGCGCTCAAAGACCGAAAGATCGCGGTGACTGTCAAGAAAGCGGGCTTTTTCAGCGACTGGATGTTCGAACGCGCCGCGGTCGGCGACGAATTTTCTTTGGGCGATCCGTCGGGAGACTTTTTCCACGACGGGATACGTGACAGCCGCAACGTGGTAGGTATCGCCGGAGGCAGCGGCATCACGCCGTTTTATTCGATGGCGCAGGCGATCGCCGAGGGGAGCGAAGACTTCTCCCTGACGTTGCTGTACGGCGCGAGGACGGAGAAAGACATTGCTTTCAAAAAGCAGCTCGACTCGCTTGTCGGCGATAAGTTTAAGGTCGTCTATGTTCTCAGCGACGAGAAAAACCCGAAATACGAACACGGCTTCGTCACCGCCGCGCTGATCGGGAAATATGCTCCCGACGATTATACCGTGATGATGTGCGGCCCGCAGGCAATGTACGACTTTGCGGAGAAAGAACTCGCGTCGATCGGA
The DNA here is from genome assembly GCA_018716085.1 of Candidatus Ornithoclostridium excrementipullorum. GTDB lineage: Bacteria > Bacillota > Clostridia > Christensenellales > UBA3700 > Ornithoclostridium > Ornithoclostridium excrementipullorum. The sequence continues at coordinate 2,587 of DVKK01000064.1, forward strand.
GTCGTCGGAGCGAAAAGGATCCGAAAAGAGGCGAATTGCGTGGGGACAAGGGACGTCAAACCTGCCGAGTACGCGCTGAAAGTGCATATCAAGGACCAAACGTTCGACGTCAAAGCCGACGCTCGCGAAACGTTGCTCACGGCTATGGAAAGAGCGGGACTGCGCGTGCCGTCCAAATGCCGTGCGGGAGGCTGCGGGTTCTGCCACAGCAGACTGATAGGAGGAGAATATACGATCGCGGGGGCGGACAAACGCCGCCTTGCGGACAAGAAATTCGGATATATCCATCCCTGTTGCACTTATCCCGATTCCGATATGGAGATCGAGGTCCCGCAGGGCTGACGCAAAAAACGGGAGCCGCCGCGTTTGCGGCGGCTTTTCTTTTTTACGAAAAAGAGCGGATGCGTCAAACCGACCGTATACGGCGATAGTTTCTCCGAATACGCGAAAGATCAGAAATCGGACAAGCCCAGGATATAGTCGGCGGAAACGTTGAGGAATCTGCAAACGGTTACGATCTGCGTGGCTTTGGGTTCGCTCACGCCGTCGCGCGTACATTGCGGGAAGGACCGCAAGCGAGGGCTCGGGGAACGGAACTCGGGAGGATCGCGTTTCCGAGTTCGGCGGCGAGTTTTTCCGCGAGAACAGACGCGGCGGCGGCAGAGCGGGCGAAGAGGAAAAGCGCGGCAAGGATAAAAAAGAAAGTATGCGCTACATTGATATCGCTTTGCTCGGGAGCGGTGTGCTTCGGCATATCCGTCGGGGCGGCTCCGTCGTTTTTCCGCATAGCGGGAGCGGTGTTTTTTGCTGTTTCCGCAGCGGTCTTGCTTTTTCTTCCGTCCGACGTCTTTTTATACTTCGAAAGCAGGGACGTCTGAGCGGAGGCGGAGAAAGGGGCACAGGAGGCGGAAGACGGGATCTTCTTATTCTTGAAGCGGAAGGCGGCGGATAACGGCAATGCTGACAAAGACCCGGACATATACGGCATTGAGAGAACGTACGGAGCGCTTGTCTGTATTTTCGGAGAAGACGTTTTCTTTGCGAAAATAAAGACCGGCGGCAAACTGCGCGGGCGCGAGGTCGACGCGGCTGCAAAAGAAAGCTACCGTATGCTTTTCGGTACGGATACGCAGACGGCACCGTCTTTTGAGGAATGGAAGAGCGCCGTGAGCGAATACGCCGACGTGCCGTGGGCGGAATTGGCGGACAGAGCGGAGAAGGCGGCAATGCTCCCGAAGGCGGAAGAAGTACGGTCAAACCGTTGACAACGCGCGCGCCGCGTAATATATTATTGCAGGAATAAGCGAAGGCGGTGCGCAGAGGTTTGAAAGCGATCGATCTGTCAGACAACAGGGTTTTTTCCACGGTGATCAAACTTGCCGTGCCGGCAATGATCGCGCAGCTGGTCAACGTGCTGTATTCGATCGTGGACAGGATGTTCGTCGGCAACATAGAGGGAATAGGAGATATCGCGCTGGCGGGCGTGGGAGTATGCGCTCCCATCACCACTCTGATCTCGTCTTTCGCGTTTTTGGTCGGAACGGGCGGAGCCCCGATATTTGCGATGGCGCTGGGAGAGGGGGACGACAACAAGGCGAAAAAGATACTCTCCACCGCCGCAGCAATGCTGGTCGTCATAGCGGTGATCGTCACCGTTGCGGTGTGTTCGGCGCTCCGACCCATACTGATGACTTTCGGCGCCAGCGACAATTCGTACGAATACGCCAGGCAGTATCTGCTCGTCTATGCGCTGGGCGCGGTCTTTTCCATTACCGCGACGGGGCTCAATCAGTTTATCATAGCGGAAGGATATTCGGGAGTGGGTATGGCGACCGTAGTCATCGGAGCCGTCGCCAATATCGCGCTCGATCCGCTGTTTATTTTTACGTTCGGTATGGGAGTTACGGGGGCGGCGCTCGCGACGGTCATCTCGCAGACTCTTTCGTTCGCGTTCGTCATCGTGTTTCTCACCCGCAGGAGCGTAAAATGCAGACTTGCGCTCGGTAAACCGTCGTTGAAGACCGCGAAGAAGATCGCCGTCATGGGCATTTCGCCGTTCGCGATCATGGCAACGGACAGCGTGATAATAATCGCTGTCAATGTCGTCTTGCAGCGTTACGGCGGAGAGGACGGGGATATGTGGATCACGGTATCGACCATAGTGCAGGCGTTCCTTTCGCTCATAACGATGCCGATGCTCGGGATAAGCACGGGAACGCAGCCCGTGCTGTCGTTCAATTACGGCGCGAAAAATCCCGACCTGATCAGGAAAGCGGAGATAAGGATCGTAGGATCGTGTCTTGTCTTTACGACGGTAATGTTCGCATTGTCGTTCGTCATTGCGGAACCGTTTACGGCATTGTTCACGTCGGATCCGCAGATCACCGAAAAAAGCGTGTGGGGAGTCCGCGTCTATATGATAGGGATAATCCCGCTCGCGCTGCAATATGCGTTCGTGGACGGCTTTACGGCGCTTGGCCAGCCGAAATTCGCGATAGTGTTATCGCTTACGCGCAAAATCGTGCTGTATCTGGTAAGCGCGGCGGCCCTGCCCGCGTTCTTCGGCGTGGAATCGGCGTTTTACGCCGAGCCTATCGCGGATATAGGGGCGGCGGCGCTGAGCACGGCGACGTTCGTGTTCGCGTTTCCGCGCATTCTCGCCAAAATATCGCCGCAAAAGGAAGCGGCTCAAAATACGCAAACAGACGAAACGGTCTGACGGAGGGCATATGGACATCGTGTTGAAAAGCGGAAGATCGTCCGCGGTCGTATCCACGATCGGGGCGTGCGTGAGGTCGCTCGCATTCGGCGGCAGAGAGACGGTCGTCGACAAAGGCTGTCGGGAGGGAGGAGGGATCGATTCCGTCCTTTTCCCGATCGTAGGCAGGCTGAAAGACGGGATATACGAGGTCGGAGGAAAAACGTTCGCTCTGCCCTTGCACGGATTGCTGAAAAGCGCGGAAATGACGGTATCGGAAAGAGCGGAAGACTCCGTCACGCTTTGCTCGCTCTCGGACGCGGATACGCTCTCGCAGTATCCGTACGACTTCGGGTATACGGTGAGGTACGAACTTTCCGACAACGCTCTGCGCGAAACGCATACGATCGTCAATACGGGAAAAGAAACCATGTATTACGCTTTCGGTCTGCACCCGTCTTTTTTGCTGGACGGCGCAAAACACGGCAAAACAAACACGGGTACGGATATTTTATCTTTCGGCAGAGAGATATCTCCGTCGCTTTGGAGGCTTAACGACGCGGGGCATTTCGTCGTGGGCAAAGAGAGTTTTCCCTCTCTTTGCGAGATAGCGGCAGACAAACGGACGGTGTCCGAATACGGCACCCTGATGCTTGCGGACGAGGAATTGGGAAGCGTAAAACTGTTTGCGAGGTCGGGCCGCGTCTTTGCCGTCAGGACGTCGCCGTCGCCGACCGTGCTTGCGCTGTGGGGCGAGCCCGAAGGAGAAGAGGGATATATCTGCGTCGAACCGTGGTGGGGAATGCCCGATCTCGTCGAGCCGATCAGAGAGCTCAAGGACAAGACGTACATAAACGCTCTGCCGGCGGGAGAAAGCGCCGTATACGAACTGACGGCGGAGGAGATATTGTGACCAAGACCAACGTAATGAGGATATTGGACGCGCACGGGATAACGTATGCCGCGCACGAATACGACAATTCGACGACCGACGGAGAAACGGTCGCTCGGATGATAGGCAAACCCGCCGACAGCGTATTCAAAACTTTGGTGACCGAGGGCAGCGACCGCAGACATTACGTGTTCGTCGTCCCCGTATGCGGGACTTTGGATCTCAAAGCCGCCGCTCATGCCGCGGGAGTGAAAAGCGTGGCGATGATCCCGCAGAAGAATCTGCTTCCTCTTACGGGATACATACACGGAGGCTGTTCCCCGATAGGGATGAAAAAACCGTTCCCGACGTTTATCGATTCGACGGCCAAGGGTAAGAGCACGATCGTCGTCAGCGCGGGCAAAATAGGGCATCAGATAGAGATCGCTCCGACCGACCTTGCGGAGGCGGCGGGGGCGGCGTTCGCCCCGATAGCGTCGCAGCGGTAAAAAGGCGGACTTTTTATAGCAAAAATCGGATAGCCGATGCATAAACCGTGCCTTGTCAAGGCGCGGCTTTTATTATATAATGTAACTGTAACGCATATATAACGCAGGCGTTACGGCGGAAGGTCGGGCGCCTGCCGCCAAAGAGGGAGTTATGACGGCAAGAGAAAAACTCAAAAACTTTTTTACACCCGAAAGATCCCGAAAGATCGCAAAGACGGCGGGGATCTGCGTCGCGGTCGCGGCAGTGATAGTGATATTGTCGCTGTCGATATATTCGATCGCCGCATATGCGCCTCTGCGCGCCAATATCGATCTGGACGCGGAAAGGCAGACGATGGGCGGTTTCGGAGCGTCGTCCGCATGGATATATCAGGAACTGGGCGTGCCCGAACTGGAAGAGACTGCGGACAGAGCGATAGAAATGCTTTACGGGGACAGCGGATTGCAGCTGGACATCTTCCGATACAATATCGGGGGAGGTTCGGCGGACGAGGCTCTCGACGATACGTGGCCGTACAACAACGCGGGGTTCGATCAGGGCAGACGCGCGGAGAGCTTTTTCATAGCGGAGAATTACGACGATCCGTCCGATTTTCTCGATACCGCGAATTACGATTTCGACGGCAGGGATACCGCGGTCCGGAGTATGTTTGCCACGGCGCTCGACACAGGCAATATCAACAAAGTCGTGTTCTTCTCCAATTCGCCGCATTATCTGATGACCGAATCGGGGGTCTGTACGGGCGCGTACGAGTATCAGAACAATCTCAAACCGGAGTTTTACGAAGAATACAGCGAATATATGCTCATCTGCGTCAAGGGGCTGTATGACAAATATCTTGCGGATATGCCCGACGTCGAAGTGTGGATAAGCCCCGTCAACGAACCGCAGTGGAAGTGGGGCGGCGACGGATCTTCGCAGGAAGGCTGTCACTACGACGCCGACGTACTCGCTGCGTTTTACGACGTGTTCTGGGATAAGCTGAACGAGTTCAACGAACAAAACGGCACCGATTTCAAAATGGACGCTTTCGAATCGGGCAACTACAAATTCTACCTGTTCGACGACGACATCCGCGATTATCTCGAAGAGATGAGCAAGTACGAATATTTCTCCGAACTGGAGGAGATATCCGTCCATGCGTACGGAGCCGAGGACAGCAAGAGCCATCGCAGCAAGTTTGCCGCGTTCATGGAGGAGAATTATCCCGAGCTCAAAGTTGCGTCCACGGAATTCTGCGAATTGGAGTGGGGCGAATTCGACACGATCGAAAGCGGTATGTACCTTGCAAAAGTCGTACTGCGCGATCTCACGATGATAGACGCGACGGAATGGAGCTGGTGGCTGTCCGTCGCCAAGGGCGGCTACAACGACGGACTTGTCTATTGGGACAGCGACGGCACGCGTGAATCCGATCTGTGGGTCCTCAAACGATATTATACGTTCGGGCAGATCACGCGCTTTATCGATAAAGGCGACGTGCGCGTCGAAAGCCCTCTGTCCGACCTCACCGGCTGGGCGGGAGTAGATATCGGAGTGTTCAAAAAGCCGGACGGCAGAGTCGTGGTCGTCGTCATAAACGACGGCGCCGCCAAGGATCTCAGACTCAACGGCATGGAACGCTTTGCGGGCACCGAGGTCGCGGTAACGACGACCACGCAGGACAAGAATTGGGAGGAAAGCGCGTTCGTGTTCTCCGATCATGTATCCCTGGAAGAGAACAGCGTGACCACGTTCGTGTTCGGCGGCTGATATGAACGATAACGAAAGGATAAAAAAGCTCTCCTCCCTGATCGATCGGGGAGGAGTCGTCTTTTTCGGCGGCGCGGGAGTTTCCACCGAGAGCGGGATACCGGATTTCCGTTCCGAAAACGGACTTTATTCGCGCAAGTACGATCATCCTCCCGAGGAGATGCTGTCGCACGGATTTTTCTTTTCGCATACTCGCGAGTTTTTAGAGTTTTACGGGAAGGCGATACTGTGTTGCCTAGATGTCAGTCCGAATCCGGCGCACCGCCTTTGCGCAAAGTGGGAGAAAGAGGGGCTTCTCGACGCGGTCGTAACTCAGAATATAGACGGATTGCACACCGCGGCGGGAAGCAAGAACGTATTCGAGCTCCACGGCAGCGTTATGCGCAACCGATGTATCGAATGCGGACGGAAGTACCCCGCGGAATACATACGAAAAAGCGAAGGGATCCCGCGCTGCGCTTGCGGCGGGATAATAAAGCCGGACGTGGTGTTGTACGGAGAGCCGCTCGACGGCGAGACCGTAAACGGAGCGGCCCGCGCGATCGCCGCGGCTAAGACGCTCATAGTCGCCGGTACGTCTTTGAGCGTATATCCGGCGGCGGGAATGATAGATATTTTCGGCGGCGATGCGCTCGTGCTAATCAACAGACAGAGCCTTGCGGCGGAAGCGCGCGCCGATCTTACGATACACGGCAGCGTGGGGGAAGTTCTGTCCGAGGCGGAGAAGCTCCGGCAATAACGCCGAGCGGCGGCCGTCGTCAGAGTGTCGGATATTGCCGCGAAACGGCGGAGTGCACCCTTTCGGATGTTCGGAAAGCCGAGGACGGAGGATCGCGTCCCGAAACGCGGACGCGATCCTCCGCGACGTGTCGGCAATACAAGCCTGCCGACAAAAAAACCGCCCTGCACAGGCGGTTTTACCGTAATATCCTAGATACGTATCAGGAATTTTGCAACAGCTGTTTGACTTTGCGATAGCCTCCCGCGCCTCTGCGCACACAGTTGGATACCCTCGAAAGGGTGGCGGAAGAGATATCCGTTTCCTCCGTTATCTGCGCGTAAGTCCTGCCGTCGAGCAGAAGCATTGCCGCGTGCAGGCGGCACGCCATCTGTTCGGTCTCGCCGGCGGTACACATATCGGCAAGCAGAGCCTTTACGTCCGACGGGTCGGACAGGGCGGCGAACGCCTTGCAGAGAGCGTCGAGATTTTCTTCGCTTGTGCTCATATCTTCTCCTCCATCCTGGACAGGAACGACCTTGTCTTTTCGCTTTGCGGCGATCCGAACACGTCTTCGGGGCCGCCTTCTTCTTCTATCACTCCGCCGGATACGAATATCACCTTATCGGACACGTTGCGGGCGAATTCCATTTCGTGAGTGACGATGATCATGGTCGTTCCTTCGTTTTTGAGGTCGCGTATCACTCGAAGCACTTCGCCGGTAAGTTCGGGATCGAGGGCGCTGGTCGGTTCGTCGAAGCACAGTATGTCGGGATGGAGCGCAAGCGCCCGCGCTATCGCGACGCGTTGCTGTTGTCCGCCCGACAGTTCGCACGGATAGTTGTACATTTTGTCCGCAAGTCCCACTCTTGCGAGCAGAGAAGCGGCTTCCGAACTTTCGTCCAACTGACGCCGGCGTTTGAACGAGGTCATGTCCTCGCTCAGTCGGTGCCACAGCCCGAATACGTTTTCTTTGCCAAGACGCGCGTTCCATTCTTTGAACAAAAGCCTGCGTTTTTCCGCTACGGCGCGGCGGCCCGCTTTTTTCACTTCGCGGAGGCGATCCTTGTTCTGTTCTCCGTACAGCAGACGGGGCGCGAGAGCCACGTTTTCCAGCGCGTTGTAGTGCGGGAACAGGTTGAAGGACTGGAACACGAGCCCGAAGTGAAGCCTTTTCGTCCGAAGGTCGGACTCCTTTTTCGACATCCTGACCGACGCGTCGAACAGCGTTTCGCCGTTTACCGAGATCGTGCCGTTTTTCGGAGTTTCGAGAAAGTTCAGACAGCGTAGCAGAGTGGACTTGCCCCCTCCGCTCGGACCTATTATCGAGAGCACTTCGCCCTTGTGCAGGTCGAAAGATATGCCTTTGAGCACCTGCGTGGAGCCGAAGCTCTTGCGTATATCGCGGACTTCGAGCAATGCGGGGGAGTTGGTTTCGTTTACAGTCGTTCGCTCCATGTCACACCTTATAATAAGAGAGTTTCTTTTCCGCCGCGTGGAAGAGTATCGTCAGCAGACCGTTGAACAGCAGATAATACAGTCCCGCGAAGAACAGAGGCCATATTATCGCTTCGGTGGTCACCACGTTGTACGCCACCATGAACAGTTCCGTAACTCCGATGACGCGGGCGAGAGAGGTGTCTTTTACCAAAGTTATGACCTCGTTGGAGATAGGCGCGAGGATGCGCTTGCACACCTGCGGCAGGATCACGCGGAAAAAGGTCTGACCGCGTTTCATGCCCAAGACCTGCGCCGCTTCGTATTGCCCTCTCGGTATCGCCTCGATGCCGCCGCGGAATATCTCCGCGAAATAGGCGGAGTAATTTATAATGAACGCGACTGCCGCGAATATGAAGTTCAGCCCCGCAACGCTTACGCCGAAGAAAGACGCGAGGTCTTTGTTGGCGAGAGCGAATACCGTAGACGGGATGAACGTGATCACGATGATCTGAAGCAGCAAAGGCGTGCCGCGTACGACCCAGATAAATACTTTGGTAAGCCATTTTATCGGTCGGAAGCGGGATATCGAACACAGCGATACGATTATCCCGAGGGGGATCGCCGCCACGAGCGTGACGGCGAAAAGTCCCACGGTGTAACCGAAGCCTACGGCAAATTGGTTGAATACTTCGAGAAACATATTACTGCGCGGTTTCCACAGTCATGAGGAGATCCGCCGCCGAACCGCTTTCGACCGCCACTACGGCGTCTTTCGCCGTAATGAAGAAGGAGCGCATATCCGCATATTTATCGGCGTCGGCGCTGCGTACGATCAGAGTCTGTCTGTTGGCGAGATAGGGCACGGTGGTGGACATACCGTTCATGACTTCGTCGGTCAGCGTCATTCCGTTCCAGACAAGGTCGAGAGATCCGTTTTCGAGCTGGGTCTGCTTGGTCGACCACTCGATCTCGATCCACTCTATCTCGACGGCGGTACCGTATTCGGCGTTGAGGTGATCGACGACGGCTTCGGCGAGTTCTACGTCAAAACCGGTCAGCTCTCCGCCTTCTCTGTAAGCGATGGGCTCGAAGACTGTGTATCCTATTACGAGCGAGCCGGAAGCAACGACATTGTTCCAGCTGTCGTCGGTCGCGCTTGCTTTGGGATTTTCGGTATCGCCGTTCACGAGGATCTCGTTTTGCAGGCCGTATTCGGCTGCGATCGTGCCGAGAGTGCCGTTGGCGGCGAGCGCGATAAGTCCTTCGTTTATCTTGGCGACGAGGGCGTCATTGCCCTTCTTGGCGCCGATACCGTATTCCTCTGCGGGGAACTCGAACAGATCGAGAGATGCTATCTTGCCCACGTAACTGCCGTGCGTGAGATAGTGTCCCGCCATGACCGAATCCATTATGCCGATATCGGCGGAGCCGTTGTCGAGATTTTGCAGGATATCCACCTGCGCCGTGAGGCGGAGAAGTTCTCTGCCGAAGAGTATGCCGTCGTCCGCGCCGGTATTGCACGCCGCAAAGGCGAACACCGCGCAAAGCGCGAGGACGAGGACAGCCGTAGTAAGTACGAGTTTCTTTTTCATCGTTTACACTCCTTGCGTTTGTAAGATAGACACATTATACTTTATCTCGCTAATGAAGTAAAGTGTTTTCACGCGAAAAAACCGGTTTTTCGGCTTGCCGCTTATAAAATACGGGAAAGAAGGAGAAAGATCGTTTTTTTCGTGCGGCTGTTGACCGTGACAAAAGCCTTTGCTATACTGAAAAAAAGGAGAAGATTATGAAGAGATTCAATATCGAAACCGATTCTAAGACGGACGAAAAGTTCACTATCGTCGACGGAAATACCCGTATCAGCGTGTTGTCGCCTTGTCTTGTCAGAGTCGAAAGAGGCGAGTTTTGCGACGAACCCACGCAAAAAGTGTGGTACAGGAACTGGGACAGACCGAAATTCGACGTCGAACGCAGGGGCGCTTCCATAGCTATCGTCACCGAAAAAGCGAGATTCGTCTACAATACGAAACTCGGAAGGATGACGGGGATAACGCCGTTCGGCGGCAAAAAGATCTCGTTTTACGGCAGAGGAAACCTCAAAGGAACGAGAAGGACTCTGGACGGCTGCGACGGAGCTGTACCTCTCGGCAAAGGCGTGACGTCCAAAAGAGGCGTCGCCGTGATGGACGACGGAAAGTCGCTTATCCTGCGCAAAGACCGTATAGTACAGAGAGGAAAATGTTCGGATAAATATTATTTCGCCTACGGCAGGGATTACCGCGGCTGTATCAGAGATTTTTTCAGACTGTGCGGAGAAGTCCCTCTCATTCCGCGCTTCGCGCTCGGCAACTGGTGGAGCAGATATAAAGCGTACACGCAGCGGGAGTACCTTACGCTGATGCGCAGGTTCAAAGACGAAAAGATACCCTTTACGGTCGCCACGATCGATATGGACTGGCATTGGGTGGACGTCGTGCGCAGGTTCGGAATCGAAGCGCGTCCCAAGGCGTCGAACCTTCTCGACGCCGCGTATGCGGCTTCGATGCCCGGTTGGACGGGATACAGCTGGAATACGGAATTGTTCCCCGATCACAAGGCGATGCTCGACGAGCTTAACGGTATGGGCTACCGAGTTACGCTCAACGTGCATCCGTCGTCGGGCGTAAGATTTTTCGAAGATATGTACGACCGCGTCTGCGCCGTAGTCGGAGAAGACCCGAAGGAGAAAAAGCAGATAAGATTTTCGCTTGCCGACGACAACTTTCTGCGCGCGTATTTCGACGAGATACACCGTCCGTACGAGCGCGAAGGCGTGGCGTTCTGGTGGATAGACTGGCAGCAGGGCAAAAAAAGCGACGTGCCCGGGCTGGATCCGCTCTGGGCTCTCAACCACTATCATTTCCTCGACAGAAAGGACAGCGGGGACAGGGCGTTGATACTGTCCAGATATGCGGGCGAGGGCAGTCACAGATATCCGCTCGGTTTCAGCGGGGACAGCGCCATGACGTGGCGGTCCTTGCGCTTCCAGCCGTATATGACCTCGACCGCGGCAAACGTGGGCTATACCTGGTGGAGCCACGATATCGGCGGGCATCATATGGGGATCAAGGACGACGAGCTGTATGTGCGGTGGCTGCAATTCGGAGTTTTCAGCCCCGTCAACAGACTGCATTCCACGTCCAACGAATTCATGGGCAAAGAACCGTGGAAATGCGGCAGATACGCGGAACTTATCGCAGACGACTTTCTGCGGCTCAGACACAGGCTGATACCGTATATATATTCGGAGAATTACGCGACGCACGCGCACGGAAAGGCGCTGTGCGAGCCTATGTATTACGGATGGGACCGCCCCGAAGCGTATAAGGCAAAAGGGCAGTATATGTTCGGATCGCAGCTTCTCGTCTGTCCGATAACGCGCAGGACCGATCCGGATACCTCTCTCGCTTACGCGGACGTGTGGATACCCGAAGGCGTGTTCACGGACGTATTTACGGGCAACAGATATGCGGCGGGCAAATACCGCGTGTACAGAGAATTGAACGCGATGCCCGTGTTCGCCAAAGAAGGCGCGATCGTACCGATGTATTCGGACGTCGAAGACAACGGCGTTTTTTCCGAGAAGGATCTGGATATCCTTATATACAGGGGAGAGGGCAGGTTCGTGTTGTATGACGACGACGGACGCACCACGGCGCACGAACGCGGAGAATATGCGGGGACGGAAATTTCGGTCGCCACGATCGGCGATACTCTGAAACTCGGTATAACGCACGCTTTCGGCGACAAAAAACAGCTGCCCGAATGGAGAAAATTCACGTTGATCTTCAAAGACGTCGTATCGGCGGACGTCGAGATAGACGGCAGACCCGCAGGCTCGCTCGGCTCGGGAGTGACGATAGAGTATCGGGGCGAGCCCGTAACGGTAGCGCTGCTCGGCTGTAAATTCTTTAACGGCGCGGATTACGGAGAAAGCGTCGTCGATCTCGTTTCGCGTTACCGCATGGGCAATATACGCAAGAACAGGATATTCTCGGGAGCGCTGAAAAGCCGTACGTCCGGAATATTCGCCGCGAAAAGATTCCGCGGTCCCGTCGAAGAGCTTCGCGCCGTCTGCGGAAGCGACAAAGGCGACGGCGCGGTATGAATCCGTCCTCATGATCGGGAAGCGTTTGCAGGGAGGCAGGTAAAGGCGAAGCCTGCGGCTGACCTCTGAGGAGCAGAGGAGAAAAACAGGGGGAAAGAAGAAAGAAAGCAGGCAATGAAAAAGCGGATAACAGACACGGATAGGGAAAAAGAAGGACGGCGGGAGCCGTCCTTCTCTGTATAGAGATGTAAGAGAGTATGAAAAAGTCTTGC